>JALXFI010000150.1 GCA_027069035.1 bacterium | reverse complement strand
TTCACAAGGCCGTAATCCTTGTCAAAAAGCCATGGAGACTCCTCTTCAACCAAAAACGCAGCGGCGCCTCTGCGCCATGCGTCCTCTAAAAACAAGTGACCGTCGGTGCGCAATCCCTTTATGGCGACAAAGAGATCGCCCTTTTTTACATCCTTAGAGTTATGAGAAATACCTTTTATCTCTGTATCGCCCGCATAATCTCTTTTAATACCAAGCGGGCCAAAAATCTCTTTTAATCTCATAATATTCCCTGTTTAAAATTCCATGCCCGACATTATATGCAAAAGAACAAAGATATTTTGTGCATCATAGTGAAGGTTGATGGCAAAACTCATAAAAAACTTTTAAGAATATCTGTTTTTATTATCCCTCTTTCACAGATTTTTTTCAATCTCGTCTTTAAAGTATATTTCAACTCTGTCGCCGGGTTTTATAGGAGTGCCAGGTTCAGGTTTTTGAGATACGGCCCTGCCGAAACCCGATGTGCGGACATCAAGAGACAATCGCCAGCCTTGACGCAGGGCTTCTCTTATAGACTCGCCTATAAACGACGGCATAAGGGCTTTTTTATCACCTGCTTTTTTTACCGTTCCATACCTTAACCGTGCATTTTTTATCTTCTTTTTTTGTTCTGTTTTTCTTGCGGCCATTGCCTCATTTACATTGTACTCCGGGAATACACCAAGATACGGAAGCACCTTGCCGGCCACCTCTTTAAATACCGGCGCAGCCACCTCGCCGCCAAAGAATTCATCCTGAGGTTCGTCTATCACAACAAGCACGGCTATCTTTGGATTATCTGCCGGGACATACCCCATAAATGAACTTACATATTTTTTTTTGAAATATCCTCCTTTTTTATGGTCGACCTTTTGAGCCGTGCCCGTCTTGCCTGCAACATCAAACCCATTTAACGCCGCCCTGCTCCCCGTGCCGTCTTTCCGGGTTACCCTCTTTAACATCGAAGTAAGCGTATTGCATGTCTTATCGCTAAGGACACGTCTCTTTATACGCGGGTTAAACTCCTTTATAATCTCGCCATCAGGCGAAACGATCCGTTTAACCACAAACGGCTGCATAAGGTAACCGCCATTGGCAACGGCAGAAAGGGCGGTTATAAGCTGCACCCCGCTTACAGACACCCCCTGCCCAAACGACATGGTTGCAAGGGATATCTTTGACAATCTATGTTTACCTTTTAGAATACCGACGGCTTCACCGGGCAGGTCAATTCCCGTTTTTGCTCCAAATCCAAACTCCCTCAAGTATTGATAGAACCTGTCACCACCCAGCTTTTCAACGACCTTTACCGCGCCAATATTGCTTGAGTGTTTCATAATACCTGAAAGAGTAAGCCATCTGAATTTTTTATGATCATGTATAATTTTATTTGCAACCCTGTATGAGCCTTTCTCTGCATAAAAAACTGAAGAGGGGCTTACCAGTTTCTCTTCAAGGGCAGCCCCTGCCAGGAAGACCTTAAAAGTTGAACCCGGCTCAAAGGAATCTGTAATCGCCCTGTCTCTCCATATAGACGGAGAAATGCCCGAAAAGTCGTTTGGATTAAAAGACGGCTCATTGGCAATCGCAAGTATCTCCCCTGTATTGGGCTCCATCACTATAATAAAACCATCTTTTGCACTGTGTGCGTTAACGGCATTTTTAAGGGACCTTTCGGCAATGTATTGAATATTTTTATCAAGAGTCAAAACAAGATCATCTCCGGCAGACAAATCATGTTCATATACCCCTTCCAGAGATATCCCCCTGCCAAGGGCATCTTTATAACCGCTATAATACTCTTTCTCACCCTTTATATAAGAATCATAATACAACTCAATTCCTTCAAGCCCCTGTGAATCGACACCTGAAAACCCAAGGACATGCGGCGCAAGAAACGGCTTTGGATAAATCCTTTTATTCTCTTTAACAAAACTAAGCCCATTTATATTAAGGCCCTTTACGGTTTTTATCTCCTTTTTATCAAGCTCACGTTTTATCCATACAAACGATCTGTTAGAAGAGAGTTTTTTCATTATTGAACTGTAAGAAAGACTCAATCTGCGCGAGAGGACCCTTGCCGCTTTTTTCTTGTCTTTTATCTTTCTTGGCTGAGCATATAAAGAGTCGGCCTTAAGACTAATAGCCATCTCTTTAAGATTACGGTCATATATTGTGCCCCTTTTAGGGGATAAAGATATGGTATTCTTCTGCTGCTTGTTGGCTAAGGCTTTTAAAGTCTCGCCATCAATAACCTGGAGTTGGAAGACCCTGACAAAGACAATGAGAAAGAAAAGCGCTATGATGAAAAATAATAACCGAATCCTGAATCTAAGCCATGACAGAGAAGGAAAACTCATCTTAGTTTTACAACCTCTTCAGCTTTCGGATAATGAAGATTTAGCCTATCCCTGGCTATCCTTTCAATCCTTTTAGGAGACCTTAAATCAGACACGGCAATCCTCAACTCTTTGTTCTCCTGTACCAATCTCACCTGTTCTTTGTGTGCCGCTGCTATATCATACCCTGCCCTTATAACCTCCAGCCTTATCCAGATATAGAAAATAAAGGCAAAAACAACCGACAATATGCTGATAAACAAGAATAAAATATAGGCGGGACGCCTTATGTCACTTTTGCCCATTATCCTTTGCGTCCTTATTACCGTTGAAGTGCCGGCAAACCTTTTAACAACTGTGTGTGACATCTTTTACAAGCCTCTCTGCTACTCTGAGCTTAGCGCTCCTTGCCTTCGGGTTCAGCATTACTTCTTTATCCGAAGTTTTAAGCGGTTTTTTTGTAATGACCTTCAATAAAGGTTTTTTGCCGCAAGCACATACCGGCATATCAACAGGGCATGTGCAGCCTTTCTGAAGCAATGCAAAGGTATTCTTCACGATCCTGTCTTCAAGTGAATGAAATGTTATTATGCAAAATCTTCCCAAAGGTTTTAATGCTTGAACACCCTCAAAAATCACCTTTTCTATGTTGTTCAGTTCATCATTTACCGCAATCCTGAGCGCCTGAAATGTCCTGGTTGCCGGGTGTATCTTCTTCGGCCAATTGCGAACAGGCACCGCAGAGGATACTATTTCGGCAAGCTCCATAGTGGTACTTATCCTTGAGAATCTCCTCTTCTTACATATCTCTCGTGATATTCTTCCGGCAAATCTCTCTTCACCATACTCAATAAGTATGCCCTTAATCTCGCTCTCTTTGAGCTCATTTACCAGATCGGCGGCCGTTTTGCCGTAAGTTCTGTCCATCCTCATATCCAGAGGCTCATCCCTCTGAAAACTGAAACCCCTGCCCTGTTTCTCTATCTGTATGGAGGAAAGGCCGGCATCCAACAAAATACCGTCAACACCTTTTATCTTAAGACCATTCAAGAGACTTCTTAAATTGGTATAATTATCCCGTAATATATCTATTCTATTGTCTTTTCCACAGAATCGTCTTCTGGCAATATCAATTGCGTCCTTATCCCTGTCTATTCCTATAAGCCTTCCCCCGGGAGAGAGAACCTTAAGGATCGCAGCGGCATGCCCACCTCCACCAAGGGTGCAATCAATATAGACTCCTCCCGTATCCTTTATCAGATACTTGGTTACTTCAGACTCCATCACAGGCATATGGAGTAAAGAGCTCATACTTCCACCGTTTTGAGAGTCTTCCACATCGGAAGATATTCCAAAAAGACTATTTACACCTATCATGGATAAGACCCTTTTTATATCTGAGTTTATCCCTGTTATCGCAAAAGGAGCGCCTCTCTTTTTTAAAAGATACAAACATTCAATAAGTTCACCTGCGGCATTGTAGTCCAAGATTCTCTTAAGTCTTGCAAAATCTAAAACTATCGTTCCATTTATATGATTGCCGTTTCTTTTAAAATCGTCCTTAAGCAGGGAGGCCTCTGATTTATTAAGGACGCCTTCGAATCTGAATTTTACACAATCCCTTTCAAGAAGCCTGCTATACATGGCCGTCAGCCTCGCAAACTATATTTAAAGGACGATCACAGTCCAAAATCAGAGATAATATCGCTTATAGAATCAAAATTCTCCTGAGCATTAATAATCACCTCATCCCAGCGGTCCTTACTCCACAACTCGATCTTTTTCAGCATCCCCGCCATGATCACTTCTTTTTCCAATAAGGCATAATTCCTTAAGGGCGGCGGGATGAGAATGCGTCCCAGCTTGTCTATTGTGCATTCGGTCGCACCTGAAAAAAAAAGCCTCACAAATGCCTTTACCTCCTTTTTAAGCATAGAAAGTGCGCTGGCCTTTTCCTCCAGAGCTATCCACTCCTTGTAAGGATAGATTACAAGACAATTATCAAAGGTCGTTACTATGAGCCTTCCGTCATCATATTTCTCTTTAAGGATCTCTCTGAATTTGGAAGGCAGACTGACCCTTCCCTTAGAGTCTATGGTATGTTCGAACCTGCCTCTAAACATGCTTTTTATTCCACCTTATCCCACCTTTTTCCACTTTACACAACTATACTAATCCCATATAATTTTGTCAAGCACAAATGAGCACTTTTTTTTAGTACTCTCGAACAGATATTATGAAGTAAAAGACTACTTTTGGTCTTCCTTAAAAATGGTGTGCCTATAGAGAAAACAGTCTGTGGAAAGAAAGCGGAATAAATATAAAAAAAGATATTACCCTGAAACAAAAAAGCCTGCTGAAGCAAATAATAAGCCGGATTCTGTGTCCCAAATCAAATTGGGATGATGGTCATTACTCTTGTTCAGATATTGCTACCTGAATCAAGCAACCAACCCACCCGGCCCTCCATTCATAATGGACATAAAGCGGGCAGCTCTGTTTTCCTGACAGCGTATCGCTGTAAGGCAAAAGGCCGGGTCTATTTGGTCTTGCTCCGGGTGGGGTTTGCCAAGCCTTGACGTCACCGCCAAGCTGGTGAGCTCTTACCTCGCCTTTTCACCCTTACCCACAGAAACCTTATCTCTGAGTCAAAAGTTATTAGTCTCAAGTCACAGTAATGGACTTTTGACTTTGGACTGATGACTCCGGCCTGAGGGCGGTATATTTTCTGTGGCACTTTCCTTAGGGTCACCCCCACTCCGCGTTACGGAGCACCCTGCCCTGCGGAGTCCGGACTTTCCTCCCCTCTGCCTATAACAGAAGAGCGACCATCTCATTTACTTCAGCAGGCAGACTCGTCTATCGCCCTGTTGGCAAGCCTGTCGGCAGATTCGTTGTCTTTGCGGGGTATATGAATAATATCATAATTTTCAAAGTTTTTCAACAGTTTGACCGCATCATGATAAAGTTTGCAAAGGCCTTTGTCCCGCACCTTATACTCACCGTTGATCTGTCTTACAAGGAGTTGAGAATCGGAAAATACCTTTATCTTCTTTACACCAAGCTTCAGCGCTTCAGACAGGGCCAGGATCAGCGCCCTATATTCAGCTACATTATTGGTCATTATGCCAAGATAAGAATATTTCTCCAGAATCAATCCACTATTGCTGTCGTTAAAAACAAAGCCGGCGCCTGCCTTGCCAGGATTTCCCCTGGAAGCTCCGTCACAGTGTATTATCAGTTCTTGAACAACATCGTCCGTCTTTTTATCTGCAAAAAAACCTGACGCCTCATTGATAATATCTTTAAAATCCTGCTCTGACAGACCTTTATGGATGCTCATAGTCTTATCAACATCCATAGTAGAAGCAAGTGTCTTTAAAACATCTTTTTTATTCAAGGCCCTACCGGTTAAGATATCATGATTCATCGTTTTTTTCCTGAGCGTTCCATGAAAGTATGCGATGGCAATGCGGACACAATACAATAGAGTCTCTCTTCTGTACCTGAATAAACTTTTGAGGGGGAAGGCTCATATAACAGCCTGTGCAAATGCCTTTACTGTTTACAGACACAACAGGCAGCCTCTGCCTCTGCCCTTTAAGAAAATCATAACGCTTAAGGACATCAGGCAAGATATCTTTTACTATATTGTCTCTGTCTTTGCTTTTTATCTCAATATCTCTGTTAAGCTCTTCTTCTTCCTTCTTAAAGAGCTTCTTCTTATTATCAATAGTCTGTGTCAATTCAGCGGCCGTTTTCTCTTTTTCTTTTAACAGTTCTTCCCTTTTCTCAACCTCCTCCATAGTCTCCAACAACTCTTTTTCCTTCTTTTTTATCGTCTTCTCAGCCGTGCTTATCTCTTTTAATACGGCCTTATACTCCTTCTCGGAGCCAACCTGTTTAAGCCTCTCTTTATCCCTCTTAATCCTTTCATTCTCCATGTCGATCTCACCCTGAAGCTGTATCTGCAAGGATTGAGATTCTTTAAGTTCGTTTTTAATGCTATCTATCTCTTCCTGAATGTCCTGCAAGCCCCTTTCGCATTTGTTTATCTCCTGAGGCAGGGCTACCATCTGGTCCTCAATCTTAGATAACTCAATATCTATCATCTGAACCTTTTCCAAAAGCTGAATCTGCTTATACAAGTCTCCTCCTCTCCCTCAAACAAAAAAGTGCACCTTTTTCAAGGTGCACTTTTTTGTTTGATATATATAAAATAAATTAAATATTAGTATTTTTTGTCTTTTAATATACATAGATTTTCATGGGCCCACCTGGACTCGAACCAGGGACCGACCGGTTATGAGCCGGTGGCTCTACCAGCTGAGCTATGGGCCCTAAAGATTATCTGTTCATCATAATTAATATCAGCCAATCA
>JALXFI010000149.1:5476-6727 GCA_027069035.1 bacterium | reverse complement strand
ATAAGGAGTCGACTATAAACAACGCAAAGGGTGATGCAAGCAGGTTCCTTCAGGTGCTTGCCGAGTATCGTAAGGCAAAGGATGTAACAAGAAAGAGGATATATCTCGAGACTATGGAAGAGATATTAGGGAAAGTTGACAAGATCATTATTGAAGGCAATGCAGGCGGCAATCTGCTGCCTTATCTTCCCTTAAGAAGGGGCGGAAAGATAGAGAAAGGAGGTGGAAAATGAAAAATATCGCCGGTGTATTGACTGTTGTAATTATAGCGCTCTTTGTTCTTGCCGCATCCGCCTTTTATGTTGTTGATCAGACGGAGTATGCCCTGGTTATCCAGCTTGGCAAACCGGTTAAGGCGGTTAAAGAGCCGGGACTCCATTTTAAACTTCCTTTTATTCAGCAGGTGATATCTTTTGAAAAGTGGCTTCTCATTTACGATTCATCTGCATCCGAGATAATTACAAAGGACAAGAAAAAACTTGTTGTCGACAATTATGCCCAGTGGAAGATAATCGATCCGTTAAAGTTTTATCAAACGGTTAGAAATGAGATAGGGGCGCAGTCGAGACTTGATGATATTATCTTCTCTAAACTCAGAGAAGAGCTTGGCAAACACGACCTTGCCGATATTGTTGCAAAGACAAGGTCTCAACTTATGGAGGAGGTAACAAGAAAATCCAATGAAACGGCGAAATCTTTTGGCATAGAGATAGTAGATGTAAGGATAAAGAGGGCGGACCTTCCCCCTCAAAACGAGAGGGCTGTTTATGGGAGGATGAGGGCGGAAAGGGAGAGGGAGGCAAAGAGATACCGTTCCGAAGGGGAGGAGAAGGCGCTCGAGATAAGGGCAATGGCTCAAAAGGAAAAGACCATTATACTTTCAGAGGCAAGAAGAAAGAGTCAGATATTAAAGGGTGAAGGTGATGCGGCTGCAACAAAGATATATGCGGAGGCGTTTCAACAAGACCCGTCTTTTTTTGATTTTATAAGGACGATGGAGTCCTATAAAAAATCATTCAAAAAGGCCGATACCATACTCCTTTCTCCTGAAAGTGAGTATTACCGTTATCTTAAGAGCAGCAAGTGAGGAAAAGATTGCGGATACAGGGTGTTGCGGGTTGGAGTTGAGGGGCGGAAATCGGAGATGTGCGGAGGCAAATGGAAGCATATAATTTCGTAAGTTTTACAGGTGTGTTTTTACTCCTTGCCGTTGCATGGCTGATGTCATCCGACAGGCGTCTTCTCAACTGG
>JALXFI010000149.1:0-5466 GCA_027069035.1 bacterium | reverse complement strand
GGGTTATTGTTTACGGCACCCTTCTCCAGTTTGTGTTTGCCTTCTTTGTATTTGTTGTCCCTGCGGGTTCAAGGTTCTTTATTATGGTAAATTCCCTTGTAGTAAAGGCGCTTGACAGCGCAGGCAAGGGGTCGCGTTTTCTCTTTGGGCCGCTTGCATTGCCGCCCGGGGAGAAGGGTTCCATCGGTTTTATCCTTGCCTTTCAGGCCTTGCCTACGATAGTATTCTTTGCAAGCCTTATGGCTTTGCTCTACTATTTAGGGATTATGCCGCGTATAATCAAGTTTTTTGCGGGCATATTTGCCCGCTCCATGAAGATAAGTGGGGCTGAATCACTAAGCGCTTCAAGCAATATATTCGTCGGCGTCGAGTCTGCCCTTACCATACGTCCTTATCTTGCAAAGATGACCAGATCCGAACTGTGTACCGTGCTTACCGCAGGCATGTCCACTGTTGCATCGAGCGTCCTTGCCCTTTATACATTTATCTTAAAGGACAGTTTTCCGACCATAGCGGGACACCTTGTCTCGGCTTCAATACTCTCGGCACCTGCGGCGGTTGTTATGTCAAAGATAATACTTCCTGAGAGAGGAAAACCTGAAACAATGGGTAAAAAGGGGGTATCTCCTTATTATGAGCCCCATTCCAATATCATGGAGGCGGTAATAAAAGGCGCCGATGACGGCGTAAGGCTTGTGGTCGGAATATCGGGTCTCCTCCTTGCGTGCCTCGGTTTGGTAGCATTTTTAAACTTCTTTATGCTTGGGCTGGGGGACTGGATAAACCATACATCCGGTCTTGCCATAGATTGGTCGATTAAGGGTCTTTTGGGGTATATCTCATATCCTTTTACGCTTATCATAGGGGTTCCGGCACATGATGCCTTTAATATCGCAAAACTTATAGGAGAAAGAGCTGTGGTTACAGAGGTTAAGGCGTATCAGGATCTTGCGCTTCTTCTTTCAAACGATGCCTTGCTCTATCCGCGTTCAGCCTTTCTTGCCACCTATGCCTTATGCGGTTTTGCGCATATCGCATCACTCAGCATATTTATTGGCGGGATAGCCGCCCTTGTGCCGGAAAGGACTAAAGACCTTTCAAAGGTGGGTTTCAGGGCTTTTCTTGCAGCCACGCTTGCCACACTTATGACGGCCTCTGTGGCAGGCGCTTTTTTTAGCAACACCTCTATACTGCTTGGCGGATAGGTCTTTAACGGTGAGAAAAAGCCGTGTTCAGGGTTTAGTAAAAGGTGATGGTTTAGAGAATCTTTTAAGAAGGGAAGTAAAGATGAAGGTTAAGATATATATAACCCTTAAAAAAGGCGTCCTTGACCCGCAGGGAAAGACCGTTCAGGATGCCCTCCACTCGATGGGTTATAAGGGAACGGATAAATTAAGGATAGGGAAGTATATGGAGATGGAGCTTAATGATACATCCCCCGAAGAAGCTGAAAAAAGTGTAAAAGAGATGTGCGAAAAACTCCTTGCAAATCCTGTGATAGAAGACTACAGGTTTGAGGTGGAGGCGGCATGAAGTTCGGGATAGTTGTCCTGCCGGGTTCAAACTGTGACCATGACTGTTACCATGTGGCAAGGCACGTCTTTGGTAAAGAGGCGGAATTTCTCTGGCATAAGGATAGAGACCTGAAGGGGGCCGACTGCGTTATTTTACCCGGCGGTTTTTCGTATGGAGACTACCTAAGGCCCGGCGCTATAGGAAGGTTCTCGCCTATTATTCGGGAGGTTGTTGATTTTGCAAAAAAAGGCGGCCCGGTGCTTGGCATCTGTAACGGTTTTCAGGTTTTGACCGAGACGGGGCTGCTGCCGGGAGTGCTTTTAAGGAACAGGTCATTGAGGTTTATCTGTGACAGTGTTTATCTGCGCGTGGAAAACAATAAGACCAGATTTACGGGTACATACTCAAAAAAGGACGTTGTAAAGATGCCCATTGCCCATAATGACGGAAACTATTTTGCCGATGAAGATACATTAAAGGGGCTTGAGGATGACGACCGGATTGTCTTTCGTTATTCAAACCGGTATGGAGAGATAACCAAGGACTCTAATCCTAACGGCGCCTGTTTAAATATTGCCGGCATATGTAATAGAGAAGGCAATGTTCTTGGAATGATGCCGCATCCTGAAAGATGTTGTGAATCAATACTTGGCGGAGAAGACGGCAAGGGGGTATTTTTATCTATAATAGACTGTTTTTAAAGGCCTCATCCGACCGGTTAAATCATTTTTTTTGTACCTCTCTTACAAAGAATCAACTTTAATATCTCTTACCCAAAAACCTATCTCTGTTTTTGGGTCTCTTCCAAAATGTCGTAGCATGATTGCTGTCATTATTGCAGGGTTGAGGTTCATATATCCATTGCTGAAGCGCATATAATAATACGGCGCACTTTTATTTTAAATATAAAAAAGCCCGCATCTTTTTATAGATACGGGCGTCTCTATGTAAACTCCCTTCATTTGGGAGGGACGAGAATGGGTTTTTGTTATGCGGCTTTTCTCTTGCCTTCCTCAACCTCTATAGGTATCTTTCTGGGCAGTGTCTTGCTTTCACATGGCATAGCTATCTCAAGAAGGCCGTCCTTAAATGAAGCATGTACCTTGTCTGTCAAGACGCCTTCCGGCAGCATTATGGATCTTTCAAAAGAACCATAGTAGCGTTCGTTAATTATATAGTCTTCATCTTTCATCTCTTCATGAGCCTTTTTTGTGCCTTTTATCGTCAATTTGTTGCCAAGCACTGAGATATCGATATCCTTAGGATCAATACCTGGCACCTCAACATGTACCACTAATCTTCCTTCCTTTATAAAACAGTCCACCACCGGATACCATGCATCTTTGAAGATGCCAGGAGTCAGCTCCCCCATTGACTGGAAGGTTTTTCTAAAGAGTTCGTCCACGTCCCTGTGAAGAGTTGAAAGACCTTCAAACGGCCGCCATCTTCTAAGTTCTAACATGGGTACTCACCTCCTTTTTTACTCGTCCCTTCTGAGGGTATTATTTTGTCCCTCTACTATAAATATAGCTTGTTTATGTGCTTTGTCAAGTTGTGTGAAAAGATTTTTTCTACTTTTAACTATTTGATAGTAAAAGTAAATAATGATAACATTAATGAATTGTCTGGAAAATCTCCGGATCATTTGATAGAGTCTTAAAATAAGAGAAATAAGTTTTTTGGAGGTTTTTATGAAGGCGGTTTTTATCAGAGAACATGGTGGGGTGGATAAGCTTATCTATGGCGATATAGAAGAGCCCTCTGTCGGTGAAGGGGAAGTGCTTGTAAAGGTAAAAGCCACATCGATAAATCATATAGATATATGGGTAAGACAGGGGATACCTGCTTATAAGACGGTTTTTCCGCATATATGCGGCAGTGATGTTGCGGGTATCGTTGAAGAGGTTGGAAAAAATGTTAAAGGGATAAAATCAGGCGAGAGGGTGGTGCTTTCGCCGGGTTTGAGCTGTTACAGGTGCAGAGAGTGTATATGCGGGAGGGATAATCTATGTCGGGACTACAAGATAAGAGGCGCCGCGACACAGGGTGGATATGCGGAGTATACCGTGGCAAGGGATATGGATGTATTTCCGATCCTCGATGGGTTGTCCTTTGAAGACGCCGCTGCATTTCCGCTTACATTTCTTACATCATGGCACATGCTTATTACAAGGGCGCGTTTGAGACCGGGGGATAGTGTGCTTGTAATTGGTGCCGGAAGCGGCATTGGGAGCGCAGCGGTAAAGATAGCAAAACTCTCAGGCGCAAAGGTCATTGCTACTGCAGGAACGGGGGTAAAACTTGAAAAGGCGATTGCAATAGGCGCCGATTATGCGATAGATCATTCCAAAACTGATTACTCCGGCAAAGTAAGAGAACTTACGGGCGGCAGGGGGGTTGACATAATCTTTGAACATGTCGGCCCTGCAACATGGGAGAGAAGCCTCAGATCCCTTTCAAAGTACGGCAGGCTTGTTATATGCGGCGCCACGACAGGACCTGAGGTGTCTATAGATTTAAGAGGCCTCTTTATGCAGGAACATTCTATAAGTGGTTCTATAATGGGCACAAGGAGAGAGTTTCTTTCCATTCTTGAACTTGTGTGCAGGGGCGGGTTAAGGCCTGTGATTGACTCTGTTATTCCTTTGAGCGATGCGGCGGAGGGACAAAAAAGGATGTTGAACAGAGAAGGCTTTGGGAAGATACTTCTTATTCCCTGATAAAATCAAACCCTGCTATGGCGGGATTTGGGATCAAATTGCCGCTTTATCTGAGGATAAAGTATATGACAACCTGAACAGAGCCTATTATAAAACCCAACAGTCCTCCTATCCACTCTATATGTTTTAATTCTCTTGCTATCAGTTCCTGAAGCAGTTTTTCAAACTTACTCAGGTCAAGGCCGTCTATACGATTGGTTACCATCTCTCTAAGGTCGATTTTTTTATGAAATTTGTCAAAAAATCCCTTTTTTTTTGTAGAGATGAACTTGTTCATCTCCTTTGTCAGATAGAATTTTAAATGATACAGTATGTTGTCCGAGAGTATGCCTACGATAGGAAACTTCTTTATCGTGCTGCCTTTTAGCTGATGTTCAATCACCTCTTCCACTGTTTTTTCAACCTCTTCTTCCCAGTCGATCTTTTCAAGTACAGAGGTAAGGTCGCTTGCTGAAAGAAGTTCTCTTTCAATGGTCTTGGCAATGCTTTTTGCTATCTCTTTCCTTCTCTTTGGGATAAGCCCTTGAAACTTATACCCTAAAATATTTATGGGTTTGTAGGGACGAAAGAGCATCTTTACCGCAATGTAATTTGTGAACCAACCTATTGCGGCTCCTATGAAAGGAAAGAGAAGTATCCTGTATTCCAAATGGACTCCTTACGGGGATTGAATTGCCTTAAATACGAAAATGTTCGATATGAATCCAGTTAAAATCCTTTTTTTGCCATCTCTTCATTGAAGTATTTTCTGTATAATATATCCCATTCTCTTCCGCCTTCTGCCACCATACTTGACATAGACCTGATCTTTTGCCTTGCCGCCTCGTCTGCCCTGTCCTCAAACTGAAGGAAATTTGTAATGTTCTTTTTTATCTCATGGAGCGCCTTCCCCTCTTGTGTAAAATCACAGATTTTTTCGCTCTTAAGCGCTTCTATAATAAGGTGTGAAATGTGGGATATCCTCTCTTCACTGAGTCTCATAGGATGAGATTCCTCTCTCTGGCGAGTTTTGACTTTATCATATTGAACATCTTCCTGTATTCAACCGCACTTTCCCTTAACTGTTTTGAATGGGCTTCAAGCAGACGCTCAACCTCTCTGTTAAGCTCATCCTCTTCTCTCAGATTCTTTGTAATGACTTCTTCAATCTTTTCAATTACCTTTTGTTTTTCTACCTTAAATAGAGCAAGCTCTTTTTCTGTAAGATTTTTTACAATAAGTTCCGATATCT
>JALXFI010000148.1 GCA_027069035.1 bacterium | reverse complement strand
GTCTATAACCTTAAGCTCGGTTACATCCCCTATCTCTCTTACCTGCGTGGGTGAAAGCTCCTGATCAAATATCAGCAGAGTAGCCCCCTTCTGGAGCGCCATAATGATAAGCTCCTTGAGTTTTCCTATACCCAGAAGATACCTTGGGTTTATCCTGTGGGGACTCTGCGAGACAAGCTCAAGCACATCAACATTGCTGGTAACGGCAAGTTTTTTAAGCTCTTCAAGGGATTCCTGCTGTTTCTCCCTTGACTTGGTCGAAACACTTACCAGTATCGCCCTCTCCCGTTTGCCGGAAACATCCTTTAAAAGGGCTCTTCCCATCTCGGCCTCGAGCGAATCGATAAGTTGTTTCAGATCGAGTTTGAATCTATAAAAAGAAACCGGCGGGTACAGCTCGAAAGTCTTTCCGTCAGAATTAACCGGCAACAGATGTGCGGCATAGATATTGTCAGGAAGGCCGTCCTCTTTTACGCCTATTGCGGCCATAAAATCAAGCCTTAAAAGGGCAAGGTCGGTAAGGTCATCCTGAGAAAGGGGCTCGCCCTTCAGATGCGTATGGACACAATATATCCCACGAAGGAGTCTCTTTCCGAGAGGATATGATTTAAGCGCCGGTATAACGATCTCTTTCTCATTGCCGACAATGGCCGCAACAACACTGCCCTTCCGGTTTATAATCAGGCCGATCTGTCTTTTTATCTCTCTTGAAAGTTCGGTGATGTAACGCCCTATTTCCGGCGTTATGAGGCTTGCAGGCGGGATACGGCGCCTGTAGATACGCTCGAGTCTCCTTATCCGGTCTGCTTTAAGACCCGAAATATTTCCGTAAAGCTGAGGTATAAAGCATCTCCTTTATGGATGAACACTAAAAATGCAGGATCAATCCATGTTTTATTATACCATCTAACTCATAAAAACAATAAAAAATTTGGCATATGACCGCATTTCATGTTATAAAAATACATTAATTTACCCCTTGCGCCGACCATGTCGGCTAAACAAACAATAACAAATCAGATGGCCGGAAAAGACTATTACAAGATACTCGGCGTTAAAAGGGACGCCTCTGAAGCCGAGATAAAAAAGGCTTACAGGAAACTTGCGCTCAAATATCACCCGGACAAAAACCAGGGGAATAAAAGCGCAGAAGAAAAGTTTAAAGAGATAAACGAGGCGTATGCCGTACTGAGCGACAAGGAAAAAAGAAGACAGTACGATACCTTCGGCTCTGACAAGTTCAACCAGAGATTTTCACAGGAAGACATCTTTCAGGGCTTCAATATAGGTGACATCTTTAAAGATTTAGGCTTCGGCACAAACGATATATTCGGCGCTACGTTTGGCGGAGGCGGGGGAAGAGGCTTCGGCGGATTCAGAACAGGCGGAAGACAAAGAGGAGGGGGCATCGGATACGAAGATCTCTTCAGAGGGGCTCCTCAAAAAGGAGCCGATATAGAATCAAACCTCACTATCACCTTCAGAGAGGCTGCGCTTGGAACAACAAAGAAGGTTTCTATTAAAAAACCCGACGGAAAGGTAGAAACCGTGACCGTTAAAATACCCGCAGGAATAGACACAGGCATGAAATTAAGGGTTGCAGGAAAGGGACAGTCAGGCGGCAGAGGGGGTAAACCCGGCGACCTATACTTTAATATCAAAACAGATAAAGATCCGATATTTAAAAGAGAGGGAAATGATGTGGTTGTGGAAAAAGAGCTTCTTTTTACAGAGGCCGTATTCGGCACACACACTGAAATTCCTACACTTGAAGGTATTACCAAAAAGATAAAGATACCGCGGGGCACAACCGGAGGGACGAGGATAAGGATGAAGGGGTACGGTATAAAAAAGATGAAAGGCGCCGGCAGGGGAAATCTTTACATAAACATTCACATAAAAGTGCCGAAACGATTAACGGAAAAACAGAAAAAACTTCTGGAGGAGCTTGCCAAAGAGGGAATATAAAAACATTTCTCCACCCAAAAACCTGCCCCCTGTTTTTTAAGCTCTGCACATTTCAATCCGTCAAGCCACAACAACATCATCCATCCACTTAAAATAATCGGGAGAGCCAAGGGCTATCGGAAAGGCGATTATCTCCGGAACATCATAACTATGCAACGCCTTAACCCTGTTCTTTACCCTCTCAAACAGAACGGTCTTTGTCTTTATTATAAGCAGTGTCTCGGTCTCATTGCATATCTCACCCTTCCAGCGAAAAATAGATTTTATGTCATTTACCATATTTGCACAGGCGGCAAGCCCCTCCTCTACAAGACTTCTCCCTATCTTTTCCGCTTCGTCCTGAGAACCCGCCG
>JALXFI010000147.1 GCA_027069035.1 bacterium | reverse complement strand
ACAGAGACGCCGTTGCAGGACTTCTTGTAAAGGGCGGAACAATACTGGGTACATCCCGTACCAACCCTTTTAAAGACGATGTGACAGGGGAGCTTGTGATAAACAATATCAAGGAAAGCGGATTTGATGCTCTTATATGTATAGGAGGTGATGATACGCTTGGTGTTGCAGATAAACTTTTTAAGCATGGAATAAACACTGTAGGAGTGCCGAAGACTATAGATAATGATCTGTCGGGTACAGACTATACCTTTGGTTTTGATACCGCTATAAGTATTGTTGCAGAGGCCCTTGACAGGCTCCATACAACCACTGAATCCCATCACCGTGTTATGGTGGTTGAGGTTATGGGACGTCACACGGGCTGGATAGCGACATATGGTGGACTTGCCGGAGGCGCCGATCTTATCCTTGTCCCTGAAAGATCTTTTACTGTTGATGATGTCTGCAGTATGGTTAAAAAACGCAGGGATATCGGTAAAAATTTCAGTATAATCGTGGTTGCTGAAGGCGCTGTTCCTGAAGGTCTGGAAGATTACATTACCAAAGACGCAAAAAAAGATGAGTTCGGAAATGTCATGCTTGGCGGAGTAGGGTGGTTCCTCTCAAAAGAGGTGGAAAAAAGGACAAATATCGAGACCCGTTATGTGGTGCTTGGTCACCTTCAAAGGGGTGGTTCTCCTACGGCCTATGACAGAATATTAGCTTCCCGTTACGGTGTTGCCGCTATCGATCTTGTAAAAAAAGGAAGGTTTGGAAGGATGGTTGCGCTTCATGGAACGAGAGTTGTGGACATATCATTAGAGGACGGGATAAAAGAGACAAAAGAGGTTGACCTTGAAGTGTATCGGGTTGCCGAGGTCTTTTTCGGATAGGGGCGCTGTAATTTTATCTTTAGTAAATGTCTGAAAACCACGGAGAAAGGATGACTGACGGCGTGCGGCTTGACAGGTGGCTGTGTGCGGCGCGCTTTTTTAAATCAAGGACACTTGCTTCAAAGGCATGCGACGGCGGAAAGGTAGATGTTAATGGCAATCGGTCGAAATCTCACAAGGCTGTGAGAGAGGGAGATGTAGTAGAGTTCTATACAGGCCGGTGGAAGCGCATCGTAAAGGTCTTGAAACTTTCTGAAAAGAGAGGGCCTGCGCGCATTGCGCAAACACTGTATGAAGATATGAGCCCTCCTGAGCCTGAGAAAGAGGATGTTGTGTTTCTGCCTCTAAGGGATAAAGGCGCCGGAAGGCCTACCAAAAGGGAGAGAAGAAAGCTGAGGGAGTTAAAAAAAAGGTGAATATATATACTTTTACATGATAGAAAATAAACCTTTTATGGAGTTTGGAGATTTTAAGCTATACTCTCTGAGTGACGGTTGTTTCCGTCTTGACGGCGGGGCGGTATTTGGCGTTGTGCCAAAGGTAATGTGGCAGAAACAAAACCCACCCGATGAAAACAATCGTGTTTTGCTGGGGCTAAACCCCATGCTTATCTGTAAGGGAAACCTTAGAATTATCGTAGATACGGGGATTGGCAATAAGTTCGATAATAAATTTAAAGGTATATATGGTATTGATAAAACCACTACACTTCACGAGTCTCTCGAATATATTGGGCTTACAGAAAAAGATATTTCGATTGTTATAAATACACATCTCCACTTTGATCATGCGGGTGGAAACACTGTTAATAGTGCTGACGGCGGGGTAAAACCATCCTTTCCAAATGCAAGGTACATTGTGCAGAGCGGAGAGTGGGAAGATGCCTTAGCCTCAAATGACAGGACAAACGCAAGCTATCTTCTTGAAGACTTTATTCCTGTAATGGAGACGGGACAATTTGAGCTTATTGACGGCAATCAGGAGATAGAAGAAGGGGTGTCTGTCTTTAAGACATCAGGACACAATAAACACATCCAGCTTGTAAAGATCGATTCAAAAGGGAAGAGCGCCATCTACCTTAGTGATATAATTCCCACGACTACTCATCTGCAATACCCGTATATAACAGGTTATGACCTATATCCGCTTGAGACGCTTAAGATAAAGGAAGAGATAATAGAAGCGGCCGTTGAAGAAAACTGGCTTTTAATATTTGAGCATGACCCGCAATTCAAGATGGGATATGTGGGTATGGAGGGAGACAAACCGGTATTTAAAAATATAAATATATAAAAATGATTACATTCAATATTACCCAAAAACAGAGATAGGTTTTTGGGCAAGTTGGCAAGACGCTTTAAATGCAAGGCCGCAGGCGATTTTTCTTTTGAGGCGTACATAACCTCTGCGGTGAGAAAGAAAATCGCCGAGAACACAGCAGTTAAAGATGTATT
>JALXFI010000146.1 GCA_027069035.1 bacterium | reverse complement strand
GGTTAAATATAGGATATGTCATTTTTTTGTAGAATCCCTTTAATCCGGTTATTTCGAGTTCGGTTACGGAAGCACGGCCTGTTTTAAGAACCTCATTTACAGGACAAAGGGGACAATGTCCACCCTTTCCAAGTCCAACTTCATAGCACTTCCTTCCTATAATATCCTTTACGGAAATACCCAGTTTTTCCGATAACGCCTTGTTAACCCGTATGACATTTCTATCTGTATCTATAAGATAGACCATATCGGTAAGGGCATCAAAGGTCTCCTCCCACTGCCTTTTTGCCCTTAAAACATCATTTACAAGTTTGTAGTTCTGGAGCGCGCCGCCAAACTCCGCAACGATCGATTGAAGCATCTCCTTATCACTTCTTTTTAACTCTCTCAAACCTGAGGTAAAAAGTTTTAATGCGCCAACCGCCTTATCCTTAAATATTATAGGAGCGGCAAGAAAACAGTCAAAGCCTGCAATATCATTTATCTCTTCACACAATTCATCCCTGTTTTGCGGGTCTTTGGCGGATACAAACCTCTTTTCAACAACCGCCCGTACGACACAATTCCTGTCGTTTTTGAGAGATATCCTCCCTATCTTCTTTATAAGGTTGTCATTAAAACCCACGTGCTCAAAAAGCGAAAGGGTCTCTTCATCCTCTTCAATAAGATAGACACACCCCGCGGGAAGTTTAAATATCTTTAATATCCTGTTTAAGGCAAGAAGGAGCGATACCTTTAGATCATAAGAAGTATTAAGTGCAGTCGACACCGCATGCAAGGTTGAGAGTTTTCTCTGCTTTTCTATAACCTCTCTGTTATAGTCTTCAAGCCTTTGAGCCATGGCATTAAAGGCGCCTATAAGCTTTCCTATCTCATCACTCCTTTTAAGACCCACCCTGTAAGAAAGTCTCCCTTTGCTTATGGCATCCGTACCATCCCTTAACGCGCTAAGACCTTTAAAAATAAACCTTAAAACACCTAAATTAATAATCACTGCCAAGGCGAGCACAAGGATAAAGAAACCATATATCCAGTTTCTGGTCTCTTTATCTACCCGTTCTTCACGCTTAACAGCTGTTTCAAGCATTTCACTGCTGTCGTGAATAAATCTGCGAATAAAAGGCAGTATGTCATTATTTAAAAGGGTCTCTTCTCCTCTGTGAAGTTGCAGGGCTTCTTCCTTTTTGCCTTTATCTACAAAGGAGATTATCTTTACATGCGTTGCTTTGTAAGCCTTCCACCAAAAAGATATCTTTTTAATCCGATCACTGTATTTAATATCAAGGATGTTGCCAAGCTTCATTAATACAGTATCCGTATCTTTGTAATAATGCTCAATCTCACTTTGCAATCCTTCAAACCGGTAGATATCTTTATTTATATAATCCAGTTCGAGCCTTCTGAGGTTTAAGATATCCTCTTCAAGATGATAGGATTGATTTATGGCAGGGGCAATCGTATTAACTATGTCTTTGTGGATAGACGTCTCTTTTTTCGAGGCTATTCTGGTAGCAAGAAAGAGAGCCCCTATAAGTAGAAATATTACTGCCATGCTGCCAAAAAGTCTTGTTTTGATAGTCATATTACCCGGATGCTTCAGTTTAAAAAATAAATGCCGCAACGCGGCAGAGCCGTTGGGCCTTTTACGAAACTATATATTATGATACCACTAAAAAGCCGTAAAGTCTCGACAAGAATTATATTTATCCTGTAAAGAGGCTTTAACACTAAGGTTTAAGACTTCCTGCCCCCCCAGCCAAGCTTCTTCTCCCGTCCCCATGCCGCTATCTCCGAATATGGGATAACATCAGGCAGTTCACTAAGGGTAATAACACCTGATTCCACCTTTAGGAGAGCATCCTTTATCATAGGGCTCATGCCGCCCTTAAGCGCGCTCTCAAGAATAGATAAGGCCTTGCCTTCCGAAAGTATAAGGTACTTGCTCTCCATATCTATAAGCCATGATTCCACAACGGCTATTCTGCCTCTATGACCCCTGAACTCGCACAACTCACATCCCGTGCCCTGATAAAATATCATCCCCTTCGGCACGCCTGATGGATAAAACAGTTTTAAAAGATCCTTTTCCGGTTTAAACGGCCTCTTGCAATCGGGGCATATCCTTTTTGCCAGTCTTTGAGAAAGCACCAGCAGGAGTTCGGACGCCATTGTGCTTCTGTCTATGCCTATATCGATAAGCCTCTGTATAGCCTCCACGGTGTTATTGGTGTGAAGTGTAGAGAAAACAAGGTGTCCCGTCTGGCTTGCCCTCATCGCCTCTATTGCGGTCTCATAATCCCTTATCTCACCGACAAGGAGTATGTCCGGGTC
>JALXFI010000145.1:4637-6793 GCA_027069035.1 bacterium | reverse complement strand
AAGAGCTCGGCTTGTTCAGCATTGAGGAAGAGGTGGGCCCGGGACTCATCCTATGGCACCCTAAAGGCGCGCTTGTAAGGAATATTATCGAAGATTTCTGGAAAAAAGAGCATTATAAAAACAACTATGACCTGCTTTATACCCCCCATATAGCACGCTCTGATCTCTGGAAGACGAGCGGACACTGGGAATTTTACAGAGAGAATCTTTTTTCACCAATGGAGGTTGAAGATAAAGAGTACTTAATAAAACCGATGAACTGTCCCTTTCATATCCATATATACAAATCTCACTTGAGAAGTTACAGGGAACTGCCTATAAAGTATGCAGAGCTCGGCACGGTATACAGATATGAAAGATCAGGAGTCCTTCACGGTCTACTTCGTGTCAGGGGTTTTACTCAGGATGATGCGCATATATTTTGCAGGCCGGATCAGATCGAGAACGAGATAAAAGAGGTGCTGGATTTAACGCTTTTTATTCTGAGGTCATTTGGTTTTGAAAGATTTGATGTATATCTGAGCACAAGGCCTGAAAAATATGTGGGAACCCTTGAGGACTGGGAGACTGCCACAAACGCCCTTGCAAACGCCCTTGAAGCTTCAGATTTTGGTTATGAAGAAGATCCTGGTGAGGGGGTGTTTTACGGGCCTAAAATAGATATCAAGATAAGAGACAGTCTCGGCAGGGCATGGCAATGCTCGACCATACAGGTTGATTTTAACCTGCCTCAAAGATTTGAGGTCACCTATATCGATTCGGACAACAACCATAAGCCGGCTATTATGATACACCGTGCCCTTATGGGTTCTCTTGAAAGATTTTTCGGTTGTCTTGTAGAACACTATGGAGGCGCTTTCCCCATGTGGCTTGCCCCTGTTCAGATAAAGGTGCTTGCCATATCCGACAAGACTCACGATTATGCCGCAAAGGTCGCCAAAAGGTTGAGGGAAGAAGGGTTTAGAGTAGATATTGATTTGAGAAATGAAAAGCTTGGATTCAAGATAAGGGAAGCACAAACTGAAAAGATCCCTTACATGCTTATCCTTGGAGAAAAAGAACGCGACAGCGAAAGCCTTGCCATTCGTTCAAGAGACAAAGGCCGTATGGATAATATGGATATTGAAAAATTTATTTCTATGGTAAAAAACGGGCTTTAAATAATCTTAATTTTGTATATAATAGTATAAACAATCGAATTGGGAGGTGAAGGGGTATAAAGTCTACTATACGAATCAATGGATTTATCAGGGCTCCGCAATTAAGGGTTATTGATGCCGATGGCAATCAGCTTGGTATTATGTCACGTGATGAGGCTTTAAGGATTGCAAAAGATGACGAGCTTGATCTTGTAGAGGTTTCTCCTAATTCAAATCCTCCGGTCTGCAAGATCATGGATTTCGGCAAGTATAAATATACTCAGAACAAAAAAGCACATGAAGCAAAGAAGAAACAGTCTGTTGTCCAGCTTAAAGAGATAAAACTCAGACCCAAGACCGATGTGCACGATATACAGTTTAAAGTAAAACACATCAGAAGATTCTTGGAAGAGGGTTCAAAAACAAAGGTTACCATTAGATTTAGGGGGAGGGAAGTCACCCACCCTGATATAGGCAAAAATGTTTTGAACAAAGTTCTTGAAGAAGTTGAGGATATCGCCGTGCTTGAGCAGAAACCATGGATGGAGAGTGGAAGGACAATGGTAATGGTGCTTTCTCCGCGCAAGCATAAAGAATAATTTTTTTATAAAGAGGAAGGGGATGATCATATATGCCTAAGATAAAAACCAACAGAGGGGCTGCTAAACGTTTTAAAACAACAGGAAGAGGCAAAATAGCCAGAAGAAAGGCATTCTCCAGTCATATACTTACGAAAAAAGCATCGAAGCGTAAAAGAGGGCTTAGAATGCCAACACTTATCAGTGACGCTGACATTAAAAATGTAAAAAGATTAATACCTTATTTATAATTTATAAAGACGGTTATTATGAAAGGAGACCAAAGTGCCGCGAGTAAAAAGAGGCGTAAATGCCAAAAAGAAGAGAAGAAAGATACAGAAATTATCAAAAGGTTTTTTCGGAACCCGTAGCAGATGTTACAGGGTTGCCACCGAGGCTGTTGAAAGGGGGCTTGCCTTTGCATACAGAGACAGAAAGG
>JALXFI010000145.1:0-4627 GCA_027069035.1 bacterium | reverse complement strand
GTATGAATATAGAGATAGAAGATTAAGAAAAAGAGAGTTTAGAAGGTTATGGATTGTCAGGATAAATGCGGCGGTAAGGGCACACGGGCTTTCATACGGCACATTCATGAAGGGGCTAAAAAAGGCCGATGTTGCCCTTGATAGAAAAGTGCTTGCCGAAATGGCTTTAAAAGACCCTGCTGCCTTTGCTCAGATTGTTTCCCGTGCAAAACAGATGCTTATACAGGCATGATCGATAAAGTCAAAAGTATTGAAAAGGATGCCCTTGCTCAGATTAAAGCTGTAAATTCAAAAGATGACATCCTTCGCATAAAAGGCCGTTATATTGGAAAAAATGGCGTGCTTACCTTTTGTATAAAAGAACTTAAAAATTTACCTAAGGAAAAAAGGGGAGAAGTCGGCAGACAGATAAATGTTGCAAAGAAGAGCATTGAAAGGGAGTTGGAAACCGCCATGAGAAGGTTCTTTAAAGAGGAAAGAGAAAACCTCTTTAAGAATGCGCTGCCGTTAGATATAACACTGCCGGGCAGAAGACCACCTCTTGGAAGGGTACATCCAATAACACAGGTTACGGATGAAATCGTAGATATATTTCTTGGGATTGGATTTAGGGTGGCCGGCGGCCCTGAGATCGAGGAGGATTATTACAACTTTGCCGCTCTTAATATGCCCAAAGACCATCCTGCAAGAGATATGCAGGATACATTCTACATCGACACGGAAAAACTTTTAAGAACACACACATCGCCGGTACAGATAAGGGTTATGAAGAACGAAAAACCTCCCTTAAGGGTGATAGCGCCTGGAACGGCATATAGAAGAGACTCCGATGTAAGTCATACTCCGATGTTCCACCAGGTGGAAGGTTTTATGGTAGACAACGGCGTTACCTTTTGTCATCTTAAGGGTGTTTTGACCGTATTTCTTCATGAATTTTTTGGAAAAGCAACATCGGTCAGATTCAGGCCGAGTTTTTTTCCTTTCACAGAGCCAAGCGCGGAGGTGGATATTGAATGTGTTATATGTGAAGGAAAAGGATGCAGGGTATGCAAGTGGAGCGGGTGGCTCGAAGTGCTTGGCGCCGGAATGATAAATCCTACCGTCTTTGATTCGGTAGGTTATGATACGGAACGTTTTACGGGTTTTGCCTTTGGTGTCGGCATTGAACGTCTTGCCATGTTAAGATTTGGAATAAATGATATCCGTTTGTTCTTTGAAAACGATATAAGATTTCTCTCTCAGTTCTGATGAAGGTTAGCTATTCCTGGATAAAAGACTTTCTTGAAATTCTCATAGACCCTTATGAACTTGGTGAAAAGTTGACGATGTCAGGTCTTGAGGTTGAAGAGATAAGTGAACTCAAGCCTGCTTTCAGCGGTGTTGTTTCCGGACAAATACTTTCAATAGCTAAACATCCAAATGCAGACCGCCTTTCACTTTGCAAGGTGAAAGTGGGTGAGAAGGTATATTCCATAGTGTGCGGTGCAAAAAACATAAACGAAATGGATAACGTGCCGCTTGCGCTTCCAGGGGCGGTGCTTTCAGGAACAAAAATAAAAAAAGCATCTCTAAGGGGTGAGACCTCTGAAGGCATGCTCTGCTCTACAAAAGAACTTGGGATTGGCGATGACCATAGCGGGATACTTATACTGCCTGATGATATTGAAACAGGCCTTGATATAGCGGATTATCTTGGTTTGAGGGATACTATATTTGATATTGCCATAACCCCCAATCGTCCGGACTGCTTAAGTATAATAGGGGTTGCAAGAGAGATTGCAGCCATCACAAACTCTCCTTTAATAAGCGATGTATATATTAAACCGGATGTAGACGATGAAGATGAATGTCTGGATATTGACATAAGGGAACCTGAGCTTTGCTCAAGGTACGCTGCCAAAATAATAGAAGGTGTTAAGATAGGCCGTTCGCCGCTCTGGATGAAAATAAGACTCGAGTCTCTTGGTATCCGTTCTATAAACAATGTCGTTGATATAACAAACTATGTTATGCTTGAAAGGGGGCAACCTCTTCATGCATTTGATTACAACACAATAACCGATAGTAAAATCGTTGTTCGCAAGGCTCAAAGGGGAGAGAAGATCAAATCTCTTGATGGAGAGGAAAGGGCGCTTGATAGCGAAACACTTTTAATCGCCGACAGCAGGAAACCGCTTGCTATAGCCGGTGTTATGGGGGGCAGCGACTCTCAGGTAACAGAGGATACTAAGAAAATACTCCTTGAAAGCGCATATTTTTTTCCCGCATCAATAAGAAAAACATCAAAAACCCTTAATCTCAGCACGGAATCATCTTTCAGATTTGAAAGAGGCGTGGATCCAGGTGACAATTTGCTTCATGCAATTGAAAGAGCGGCATCTTTGATAAAAAGTTGTGCAGGCGGACACGGCAAGAAAACCCTTGATACGGTCAAATCTCATTCCTCTATCCCGCCTGAGATAAGGCTGAGGACTGAACGGGTCAAGAAGGTGCTGGGTAAAGATATAGGCAGAGATGAAGCGCAGGTTTTGCTCGGCAGAATAGGCATGAGATCAAGGGCGGAGAAACAAGGGGCGCTAATCGTAAACCCGCCATCATTTAGGGTTGATGTCAGAGCTGAGATTGACCTTATTGAAGAAATAGCCCGTCTAAAAGGGTATTCCGAGTTTTCCGAAGAACTCCCAAAGGTATGCATGTCTCTTGTCAGGCTGAACAGAGACATATCCATAGAACGAAGGGTTAGAGATATTTTAAGGGATCATGGCTATCTGGAAGTTATTAATTATAGTTTTATATCATCCAAACTATTAAAGGTCTTTGGTCTTGATAAGGATAATTTGATTTCCATAATGAATCCTTTAACTGAAGAACAATCCGTTATGCGGCCAAGCCTTTTGCCGGGGCTAATGGCCAACCTTCAGTTTAATTCCAACCATAAGAATAAGGATCTAAGGATATTTGAATTAAACAAGGTGTTTTATAAAGATAAGGATAAGACCATAATCGAGAACAAAAGACTTTCAGCCCTTTGCTCTGGATTAAGATTTAACAATGCGTGGGACAGGGCGGATGAGATGCTTGATCTCTTTGATCTTAAAGGTATTGCAGAAGGCATCGTTGAATCTCTTGGTATTGCGGATATATCTTATGCAGAGATAGACAACCCGCAGTATATGCATCCTGCAAGGTCGTATGGCTTGATGCTTAACGGCATAGATTGCGGTCTTTTAGGCGAGATACATCCTGACATTAACCATTTAATGGACATCAAATCCCCGGTTTATTTTTTTGATATTGATGCGGACAGGCTTTTTTCCATTAAAAGACAAAAAAGATTTTATGAGCCTTTTGACAGGTATCCGTTTATTACACGTGACATATCGTTTTTTGTTGACGATCATGTCCTGTCCGGGGATATAATCGATATTATTAAAACTATTGACAATAAACACATAGATGATATAAAGGTCTTTGATTTATACAGAGGGGAGGGGATACCTAAAGGAAAGAAAAGTCTTGCACTTAGAATTAAGTACCGATCGAAAGAAAAGACTCTTACCGAGCATGAAATAAGTCTAATACACGATCAGGTTATAAAAAAACTGACTACTGAATTTGATTTGAATGTAAGGTGATTAATCCCGAAGCGTCGATATTTTTATAATAAGATTCAACAGTAGAAGGACTTCTGGCTACACCATCAACCAATACTTTTGATAAAGGGGGTAATGTATGACTAAAGTGGACATCATTGAAATGATTTATGAAGAGGTCGGATTTTCCAAGAAAGATGCAGCAAAGATTGTAGAGGTTGTATTTGAAACCATCAAAGAAAACCTTGAGAAGGATGAAAAGATTAAACTGTCCGGTTTCGGCAACTTTGTTGTACGCCGGAAAAGGGCGCGCAGGGGGCGCAATCCTCAGACAGGCGACGATCTTACCATAAGTTCCAGAAAGGTCTTGACGTTTAAGCCGAGTCAGATACTGAAAAAGGCTATAAACAGTTAATATTAAGAGTCAAACACATAAAATACAGATAATCATTTCGGTTTAAACTTATGAGTATCCTTCCTGACAAACTATACTTCAGGATTGGTGAAGTAAGCAGAATTGTAGGGGTAAAACCCTATGTCCTGAGATACTGGGAGTCCGAGTTTGATTTGAACCCACGTCAGCCAAACTCCTCACAGAGGGTCTATAAAAGACGTGATGTGGAGCTTATCCTTGAAATCAAGAGACTTCTTTATGGGGAGCGTTATACCATAGAAGGCGCACAAAAAAAGATACGAGAGTTCAAAAAAGAGAGTTCAAAACAACTGAAATTAAATCTTACAGACAATATAATAAAAAATGAACTAAAAACAATAGAGAGTGAACTGCGTGAGATAAGAGATCTATTGAAATAATCTGCTTTCTCGGGGCGTGGCGCAGTCTGGTAGCGCACCTGAATGGGGTTCAGGTGGCCGGAGGTTCGAATCCTCTCGCCCCGACCAGATTTAATCATAGGCGCCTCTCCAATCTAACATCCGAATCCTTATCAGGTCTATCAGCATCTTAAAAGAATGTAACAAAGGATTTATCTTTGACTCTTCTCTGTTGGACCACCGAACCGGGACTTCTTTTATTG
>JALXFI010000144.1:4807-6803 GCA_027069035.1 bacterium | reverse complement strand
CTCCCCTTTCTTAACTGGGTGGCTGAACATGCCCTCTTGTCAGGGGTTTTCCCCGAACAGGTAGACCCGCATACGGGGAATTCCCTTTCGGTATCTCCCCTTACATGGAGCCATGCGGCCTTTGTTATGTCGGTACTTGAGTATCTTGAAAAATTTGAGGCAATAGATGTGTGTCCTTCCTGCGGGAATTCAAGGTTTAAGGTAAAGAGAAATGTACATTGTGAGTGCAAGAAAGATTAAAATTATTATTGGGAGGTAAATCTGTTATGAATAGTACCGTAAAGATGGATATTGTATGCGAAAAAGATTTATCGGTTGAATGCAAGGGAGAGAGATGGCATAAAAGTTTTTTTATGATCTTAATATTTTCTTTTCTTCTTATGGTATCGTCTTCAGGGTGTGCAACATTGAGCGGCAGAACGGTCGGAGAGAGTATAGATGATGCGACTATAGTTTCAAAGATAAATGTGCTTATAGTTAAGGATGAAAGTCTTAAATTTTTCAAGATCGATGTCGATAGTTTTAAAGGGAACGTGACACTTTCAGGAGGCGTGAAGACTAAGAAGGATGAAGAAAAGATTATAAAGCTTGCAAGAGGTGTGCTTGGGGTAAGAAGTGTGAAGTCAAACCTTATAATAGAGAAGTAAGCCGGCATTTGAAATTGTTTGCATACCGATTACGGGTTAAGGGTTAAAGGATGCAGATTCACATTGAGATGTTTTTATGGCGTTTTATACTGAAAAATTGCATGGATATTTCCTTTCTGGATATTTCGTATTGAAAATATTTTTGTGATAAGTTACAGTATTAAAGGTTATTAATATTTCTTTAACCGATAGTTAACCGGTTTATTGTTAAGATTTGTTATAATATGTAACAAAACACACCCGAAGGAGGAAAGGGATATGGCTAAGAATAAGAAGAAGGTGGCAAAAGGTTCAAATAATAAGAACGGTAAAAATGGTGTTTATGTAGTAGCCGTTATTGTTGTTGCTGTCGGACTTATAGGGGGGTATGCTCTGTCATCATTTAGATCGCATTCTGTTGCAAAGGTTGACTACGCATCTGTAGACCCTTCAAGTTTAAGGGGAGGAGAGACAAGGCCTGTTCTTTCCCCTGCAAATTTTGTAGGTCAGACCGCAAGGGTATATCGTATAGCGCAGGAGATACCGGAGGTGTTGGACAGTATGTATTGTTACTGCCAATGTGAACGTAACATCGGCCACAAGAGTCTGCTTTCATGTTATACGGGAGACCATGCATCGTATTGTGACATATGCCAGAACCAGGCATTGAGGACATATGAGCTCTATAAAAAGGGCATGAGCATTGTTGATATAAGGAAGACTATCGATAGAGAGTTTGGAGGTTGATGGATATGACAAAGAATAATTATATTGTTATAGGTGTTGTCTTTGTGGTTGCGCTTGCTATCGGTTTGTTTTTAGGATTCGGTGTGAAGATGATGAATGGCGGTTTGTCCGGTAAGCATGTGGAAGAATCTCAGCAGCCTCTTTCCGGAAATGGCGGCCGGTCTCAGTCCGTTGATTTAAATGAGACGGTCAGGTTCTATCAGGACAAGTTGAAAACCGACCCAAAAAACTATGAGGCGCTTGTAGGTCTGGGCGATGCCTATTTTGAACTTCAAAAATTTAAACTCTCTATAGACTACTATAACAGGGCGGTGGAGGTTAATCCCGAAGACGCAGCGACCTATAACGACCTTGGGCTTGCCTATCACTATATGGGAAAATCCGATGTAGGGCTTGAATATGTTGAAAAGGGTTTAAAAATAAACCCGTTGCAGCAGAGGATATGGCTTACCAAGGGATTTATCCTTGCTACTACGGGCAAGGTATCGGAAGCGATTAAGGCATGGGAAAAGTCCTATGGTTTAGGGCCTGAAACAGATGTGGGGCAGGCTGCAAAGAGTTTTCTGGATCAATACAGGCCGTTAAGCTCTTTAGAAAAAGAAAAGAAGTAGTCAACGATAGAG
>JALXFI010000144.1:0-4797 GCA_027069035.1 bacterium | reverse complement strand
ATAGAGTGATAAGCTAATCTCGGAAGATAATAATATTTGATATTTTGTGTTAATGGAGGTTTAAAAACAAGTGGGGATTTTTTCTAAGGTTGTATTAAAGGTGTGGAAATTTTTTACCCTGTTAAGGGTTACTATAGTTTTGCTTATAAGTCTTGCGCTTGTTTCGGTCTTAGGTACGGTTGTTGAACAGGGCAAGAGTGCGCAAGAGTATATTAGTGTTTATGGTGAGAAAGTTTATTACTGGCTTACGGTAATCGGTATAACAGATATGTACCATACGTGGTGGTTTACCACCCTTCTTTCTCTTCTTGCGCTCAACATAATTATTTGTACAATAGACAGGTTTCCGTCAAAGTGGAGGTCGGTTAGTCATCAGAAGACCGATGTTTCATTAAGATTTATTGATAATCTTTCTAATCATGGGGCTATAGAAGGTGTGAAGGCAAGGCCTGCTGAGGTTAAGGAAAAGGTTATTAATATCCTTAAAAAGAATCGATATAAATATGAAGTGTCTGATAGGGGTGAAGAGATCACGGTTATGGCATATAAGGGCAAATGGGCAAGATTCGGTTCGGATGTCGCCCATGTGAGCCTTATTATTATACTTCTTGGGAGTATCTTTGGAGGGATATGGGGTTTTAAAGATTTTCAGCCTATTTATGTTGGTGAGACAAGGGCAATACCTAATACGGACTTTAAGATCAAGGTCAACAAATTCTGGATCGATTATTATGATTCAGGCCAGATAAAGCAGTTCAACAGTGATCTGAGCGTTATTGAAAATGGGAAAGAGATGTTGAGAAAGACGATTTATGTCAATGAACCTCTTTATTATAAGGGAGTAAGATTTTATCAGTCGAGCTATGGTCTTGCATGGGGCAAGGTAAAAAAGGCTCAATTTGTGCTTGTAGATAAAGAGACCAAAAAACAGATAGGAGCGCCTATTTTTATTAATTGGAATGAAAAGATTAAGGTGGCAGGCGCAGATGATTACGAGGTAAAACTTGTAGGTTTTGTGTCGGATTTTGCATTTGACGAAAAAAATAAGGTTGTATATACAAATTCATCCGAGCACGATAATCCTGCGGTCAGGATTGAACTCTACAAAAATGGGAAACTTATATCTAAACCATGGCTTTTTCTGAATTTTCCCGGACTCTTCCCTGTGATGGATGATGCGAGTAAGAGTGACCTTATTTTGACAAACTATCAGCCTATTCAATACACAGGCCTTCAAATCGGAAAGGACCCTGGTGTTAATGTCGTATGGTTTGGGAGCATCTTTCTTGGCATAGGTTTTATACTTGCATTTTTTATGTTTTATAAGAGATTATGGATAAATATAAAAAGCTGTAGTGATACTGTGGATATACATATTGGCGGAATGATCAACAAGAACAGGATAATATTTGAAAGGGAATTCAATGCCCTTGTTGATAAATTTCGTGATGGACTAATTGAATAAATATTAAAACGTTGAGAGGTGAACTGTTATGATTTTTTCGCTTATGTTTTTTGACATAACCTACTGGATGTATCTGATTGTTGCTGTTTTGTATCTTGGTTTCTGGCTTTCACGCAACAAATGGTTGGGGCAGGCTGCTACTGTATTTACCTTTATAGCCTTGTTTGCAAATTTTATGTTCCTCGTTTCGCGTACAGTAGAATCAGGGCATGCGCCGTTTTCAAACCTCTATGAATCGATGGTATTTTTCACATTTGCATTGGTTGCGGGTTATCTTTTTATGGAATTTAAGTATAAGATGAAGGTTGTCGGTGCATTTGTTATGCCGCTTGCTTTTCTTGCGCTGGTAGTTACATCCCTTCTTCCATTCAGATATCAGAGCGTTGAACCTCTAAATCCGGCTTTGCAGAGCATCTGGCTTGAGATTCATGTGTTTTCCACATTCCTTGGTTATGCCGGTTTTGCGCTATCCTTTGGTCTGAGTATCATGTATCTGTTAAAGAGCAGAAAAGGCGCTTCTGAATCTGGAGGAGGCCCTATTGGTATATTTCCTAAATCATCTGTGCTTGACGAACTTGCATACAAGACCATAGCATGGGGTTTCCCCTTCCTTACAGTGGGTATTATTACAGGCGGTGTATGGGCGAATTATGCGTGGGGCACTTACTGGAGCTGGGACCCCAAAGAGACATGGTCACTTATTACATGGTTTATATATGCGGCATATCTTCATGCCAGAGTGACAAGGGGATGGAGAGGCAAAAAAGCGGCGTATCTTTCGATATCGGGATTTATTGCGATGGCATTTCTTTACTGGGGTGTGGCCTTTGTACTACCCGGTCTTCATGCCTATGCATAAACCCTTGAGGAGGTTTTCTTTATGGATGATGAGAATAAGACGGATGTAGATGAAAAAGGGCTGCCCAACTGGGTTTTGTTTGCCGTTGTTGCCGTGCTGACGGTTATTATCGTGGTTTCTGTTGTTATAGGTCAGCGTGAAAAATTTTCACTCATAGTTCCCGGAAGCAAGGCCCCTGATTTTACCCTGCCGGATCTTAAGGGTCGGACAAAGAGTCTCTCTGATTATAAAGGCAAGGTTGTATTTATAAACTTCTGGGCTACGTGGTGCAAACCGTGCAGGGAGGAGATGCCCTCTATGGAGGTGCTCTACAGAGACCTTAAATCAAAAAAAGTTCCGTTTGAGATACTTGCTGTAAGTATAGATTCAGAAGGGCCTGAAGTGGTTGAAAAATTCAGAAAGGAGTTTAACTTAAGCTTCCCTATACTCCATGACAGAAAAGGCAGGATAAAGGAGCTTTATAAAACAACAGGTGTGCCTGAATCCTTTATTGTAGATCAAAACGGCTTCGTGGCGCAAAAGATTATAGGCGCTTATAATTGGGCGGCTCCTTCAGGTAGAAAGATAATAGATGTTCTTTTAAAAGACGGAGCAAAGGACCCGGAAGTCTACAGAAAAAGGGAATTGCTCAAGTCTGATCAAAGGGTTGACTTTTAATGAATAATTTTTTAAGTGTTTGTGACCTATGGACGATTTATTGATAAGGAATTAATATGGAAACTCAACAGGTTACCTTTTATCTTGCTTTTTTGGCAGGGGTGCTTTCTTTTATATCTCCGTGTGTACTGCCTTTAATTCCCTCTTATGTGTCTTTTATTACCGGCATATCATTTGAAGAACTTACTGAGGATATAGCAACCCCCAGGGTAAAGAGAGCTATAATACTTAACTCGGTGATGTTCATACTTGGTTTTTCTCTGGTGTTTATAGCTATGGGTGCGACGATAAGCCTTTTAGGACAGTATTTTGCCGTATATCAGGGGATATTCAGAAGAGTCGGGGCGGTTATAATAGTATTTATGGGGCTTCATATTATTGGTCTGGTAAATTTCAAGTTCCTCCAGAGAGACAAGAGGCTCCATCTTTTTAATGATAAGCCTCTTGGTTTTATCGGTTCATTTCTGGTTGGTATCGGTTTTGCGGCAGGCTGGACGCCATGCATCGGCCCAATCCTTGCGTCCATACTCCTTGTTGCCGGCACGTCCGACACGCTTGGACTTGGTATCATGCTGCTTATAGTTTATTCCCTTGGCCTTGCCATACCTTTTTTCCTTACGTCCCTTGGTATTAACAGATTTTTAAAGTATTTTAATAAGATTAAAAAGTATATGCGTGCGATATCAATTGTAAGCGGCCTGTTTCTGATCATCATGGGTGTCCTTATATACACCAATTACTTTGCTATTTTTACAGGATACCTGAATGCGTGGTTCCCGTTTCTCATTTATAACTGACAAGGCTCTTGAAAAATTTTTATATTATTTTACTACATGTTGTAGTAGATTTTTATTATGCATAAACATTCTATAAAACCTTTTGAAAAGGGAATAAGAAAATATCTCGGTGTACTGGAGGCGGAGATCATGGAGGCCATGTGGAATTGGGATTGTGCCTCTTCTGTTAAAGATGTTCATGCATTTATCAGCAAAAGCAGGAAGATTGCTTATACAACGGTTTTAACAGTTATGTCCCGTCTGCATGCAAAGGGTTTGCTTAAGAGGCTTAAGGATGGAAGGTGTTACCTTTATCTGACTTCTTACAGCAGAAAAGAGTTTATGAGTTTACTTAATAAAAGAACCATATCCGGCATGATAAAGGATTTTAAGGAACCTACGCTTTCTTATTTTGTGGATGCCCTTGAGAACGAAGACCCTGAAATGTTAAAGAGTCTTCAGGCGCTGCTCGAAGAAAGACTTAAGGGCAAGGATAGATAGAAGAATGTCTATAAGAACATACAAAACGAGTTTTTGGTCTCTTATGCTTGTCATGTTCCTTGTCCTCTCGGAACTTGGCGCGGGTATGTTTGCAGGGTACAAATGGCTTAAAGAAGAGATATTAAATAGCTGCTATCTTTTTATAGACAGCATCGGAAAGGCGTTTTTGAGTCTCTCCGTACTCCAGATGGTTTCTTTAACTGTCATGGCTTTTATCCTTCTTTCTTTTATTCGGGCATTTTTCAGGGCTGTTTGCTCAATAAAAAGGACACGTTCTATATTGAATTCTATTGGATTTTGTAAGTCTGCTGATGTGTGTTTTGACGGTTCCGTTAATATAGATAGAAAACATATAAGATTTTTGCAGGATAGAGAGCCTTTTGCATTTACCGTCGGCTATCTGAAGCCGCTTATAGTTATTTCAAATTCAATGCTTGAAGGGATGAAAAAAACGTATGCTTCTTTGGGTTTTCATTCTTTTGATGAAGGTCAATTAAGACATATTAGAAAAACATATTTTAGGCAGTGTACTCATAAAA
>JALXFI010000143.1:1871-2345 GCA_027069035.1 bacterium | reverse complement strand
AATTACGGCCAAACATAATGTAACCCCCTTCTCTCATTATCTTAGATTAAGCTGTTAATAGTTAATACTCTCGCCCTCACCCCGAAACGAAAACATCAAAGTTTACAATGCAAGAGGCTTGGAATTTTATCAAGACCCTTTTCTTGTGTCAAGAAAAAACTGTTCAATACGTTTTTTGATACAAAATTCCGGCATTAGGGCAATATATAAAATATTTTTTACCGGTATACAGCAGTATTTGGGAACCCCATATGCGAAGTTTTTACCCTGTTCCGCGTTGTTCAGAATGCCAGTCAAAAGCGACTATGGCGTGCCCAAAAGCCGAATAAACCTCGTCATGAAATCGCTTTTTGCAGATTTTACCGAGTATTTCCTCGGTTATTATTTTTCACCTATAAGATTTTCAACAAAATTAGTGTCAACATCGCCGGTCGCACACCTAGAATCCTATATAATTCTAATGTTAAGGGGTAT
>JALXFI010000143.1:0-1861 GCA_027069035.1 bacterium | reverse complement strand
GTCTTAATACCTTCAATCCTGTATTCATTTAAGGCCCTTTTCATACAGGCGATTGCATCCTCTCTTACTTTTTGATGTACTATCAATTTACCTAATAGAGAATCATAATACGGCGGCACCTCGTATCCTGCGTAAACATGCGAATCAACCCTGACACCTTTACCTCCGGGAGCGCTGCACATGGTAATCTTGCCTGCATATGGCCTAAAGCCGTTGTCAGGGTCTTCCGCATTTATCCTGCATTCTATTGCGACCCCCTCGCTTTTTACCTTCTTCTGGCGTAAATTTAATCTCTCGCCATAGGCGATCCTGATTTGCTCTTTTACCAAATCAATTCCCGTGAGCATTTCCGTCACAGGATGTTCAACCTGAAGCCTGGTATTCATTTCTATAAAATAATATTTCCCTTCTGCATCCACTAAGAACTCTACCGTGCCAACATTGGTATAACTAACCGCCTTTGCAAGCTTTATAGCAGATTTACAAATATCATCACGCAATTGATCCGATATATTTGGTGACGGCGCCTGTTCCACTAACTTCTGATGTCTTCTTTGCATAGAGCAGTCCCTCTCACCGAGGTGTATTACATTACCATACTTATCCGCCACTATCTGAACCTCTATATGACGCGAAGGCTCTATGTATTTCTCAATATAAATAGAAGGGTCATTAAAAGCCACTTTTGCTTCACGCTGAGCAACCGCCAGAGCATTGACCAAACTAATGTCATTATGGGCAACCCTCATACCTCTCCCGCCGCCGCCAAATGACGCTTTTATCAAGACAGGATAACCTATTTCGTGAGCTACCTTTAACGCCTGTTGCTGGTCATTGATCGTTGATTTGCTACCAGGAATTACCGGTATCTTATTTTCGATTGCTATATTTCTAGCCAGAGTTTTATCACCCATTTTATTCATCACACCGGAATCAGGCCCAATAAAAACAATGTTGGAAGATTCACACACCTCAGCAAAGTGACTATTTTCCGCTAAAAAGCCGTATCCCGGATGTATAGCCTCTATATCTGCGATCTCAGCAGCACTGATAATACTTGGAATATTTAAATAACTTTCTGACGATTCTCCAGGACCGACACAAACATGAGCATCTGCATATTGTAGATACAACGCGTCTTTATCAGCCTTTGAGTATACGACAACTGTTTCAATACCAAGTTCTTTACATGTCCTTATTATTCTTAGAGCAATTTCACCCCTGTTTGCAACTAAAATCCTGGAAAACATAAGCTACGTACATTCCTCCTAATCTTCACATGTTTCGCATATTATTATAATATATAGTGCAGCACAGCCGCCTGCCTGAATGGCAAGGCCGAGCCCGTCCGAACACCTACCAATAATGTCGGTTAGAGATTCATCCGGGCAGGTAATAAAATTAAAAATAATTTTTCTCAGTTAATAAGAACAAAACTCCGGATTTGAGTATGCTTGTGTGGTCTAATTTTTTTATAATTGCGTTTAGCACTGCAGTGCAAACTTACAGGTTTGCTTTCACATGAGCAAATACAAGGCTACACGAACTGTACACGTATGGGCAGGAACCACTCCGTACCGCTCTTTTTTCATCTCGTTCATGCAAGTTATATTAAGTTCTTGCGGTTAAGCAAATATAGGAAATTATGCAGTTATTATCCGCTTCCCTCTCCAGATGTTTCAACACTAAAAAGGGGTTGTCCATACTCAACAGCAGCGCCATTATCCACCAATATCTCAGCAATTTTCCCTTTTGCCTCTGCCTTAACTTCGTTCATGATTTTCATTGCCTCAATGATACAAACAACCGTCTCTTCGCCAACTTCATCTCCAACAGCCACGTAAGGGTCGGCGCCCGGAGC
>JALXFI010000142.1 GCA_027069035.1 bacterium | reverse complement strand
CCGTATTTGATGACAATTTTACTACAAGGAAACTCATGTTCAATTTTGATGCCCTTGCAGACCTTGGCGCAGAGATAACATCGGATAAGGATTTTATTGGTGTAATGAAGGCATCTCTTTATCTTATTATGGGTACGGTTTCCGTATCAAAGGGGGCGATACTTGAGTACAATAATTTAAACGGCGCTGTTACCGTCCTGGCATCAAAGGGCATCGAAGATCTTACGGGTTTTCACTTTTTTTTAGACAAAAAGACCGCAGATTCATTCAGGAAGGAAAACCGGATTATAAGTTACAAACCCGACTCTTCCTTTTTTAAGAATAAGCATGAGGAATGGGGAAGGTTTGTGCCTTCCATACTCGTTCCGATCGTTGTAAAGAATGAACTTATATGTATCATAACCCTTTCAGAGAAACTCTTTTTTGATGGATATTCCAAGGAAGACCTTAATACCATTTCTATAATGGCTAAACAGATAGGTATATTCATATACAATCACCATCTGCTCAACAAACTTTCTTACAAGGTTGAAGAGAACAGGAGACTATTTGAGAATCTGAAACTTATCTATTACGACACGATCCAGGCCTTTGCCGCTGCTATAGATGCAAAAGATGCCTATACCAAGGGTCATTCAAGAAGGGTTGCAAAATACTGTGTTGCGCTCGGAGAGGAACTTGGAATGCCGAAAAAAGAACTTGAAGGGATAAAGATAGCCGGTTTTCTCCATGATATAGGCAAGATAGCAATAGATAAAGAGATTATAAACAAGCCCTCCGGACTCACGGAAAAGGAATTGTATGAACTCAATCAACACCCTCTTGTAAGTTATGAGATACTTTCAAGGGTAAGGTTCCCCTGGAAAAACATACCACTCTCGGTGCGTTACCACCATGAAAGGGTTGACGGATACGGTTATCCTGATAAACTTAAAGGCAATGAAATTCCTATGCCTGCCAAAATAATGGCGGTTGTAGACGCATTTGATGCAATGACCTCCGACAGGCCTTACAGGAAAAGACTTTCATTTGAACATGTGCTTTTAGAATTTAAAAATGAGATAGGCAAACAATTCGACGTCAATGTGGCAAAGGGGATGTTGGGACTTTTAAGAAAAGAGATTAAAAAGAAGAATGAGCATAGGACCATACTTTCAGGGATAGATCCGGATTTTGATGCCCGGACCATAGGCAGGCTTATAGACAGGATAGATTCAGAGTTTCCTTATGCGGAAGGCGCATACAAGGATAACGGCACTTCAAGAAATAATTACTTATTTAAAGGTAGTTTTTAGAGGACAAAGGGGAAAGGGGAAATGTCTATTAAAGGAAGGGTGAAGAGTCCTTTACCCAATCATCTATCATCTTCTTAATGTCATTTTCAAGGTCAAGAAACCTTACGCCCATTCCAGGTTCATTACGGCTTTTGGGTTTGTAAGACCGCGACCATTCAACTATACACCTGCACTGGATATGTTTTTTCTCTCTTGGAAGTGTGAATTCAATGATAAATTCCTCGCCTACCTTCCTCGGATTTACCGATGAGATAAACATTCCGCCCTTGCTGATATTCTTGGCATATCCAAAAAATACCTTATTCTTGCTCTCTCCTCTAACCCTTAGGACAAGGAGATGATTTCGTAGGTCTTTCCTCTTATCCGGTTTCTTTTCGGAAAATCGCGCCGGTTCGTTTATCCCTTTGTTTCTATTATCCATAACCAAAAAAATCCTTTAATATTGTTTCAGGATATGGTATTCAGGATTATGCTTGTCTCTATCTATAACTAATTTGATAAAAAAATCAAGTATAAATTGGCACCCAAACAACCTATCTCTGTTTTTGGGTGACAATGGTGTCTGAACCGCTTTATTCCCGGCCATTTTTATCTAAAGTATATTTTCTGAAAACTCCTTTGCATTAAAATCTATGAGGTCTTCTGTCTTTTCTCCAACCCCGATATACCTTATTGGTATTCCGATATCCTTGCCTATGGCAACCAGTATGCCGCCCCTTGCAGTGCCGTCAAGTTTAGTTAACACAATGCCGGTTACCCCTATCGTATCTTTAAAGGATACTGCCTGCTGAATGGCATTATTCCCTGTAGTGGCATCAAGTGTCAGGAGCACTTCATGGGGGGCTCCTTCAAGCGATTTACCGATAACCCGTTTTACCTTTTTTAGCTCATCCATCAGGTTGGTTCGTGTGTGAAGCCTGCCGGCCGTATCAACGATAACAATATCGGCTCCCTTTGAACGGGCCGAAGTCACGGCATCAAAGGCTACTGCCCCAGGGTCTCCGCCCTCTGAATGCTTAATAAGCTCTGCCCCTGTCCTCTTGCCCCATTCCTCAAGCTGTTCCACTGCCGCGGCCCTGAATGTGTCCGATGCCGCAAGTATAACTTTCTTTCCTTCATTCCTTAACCTATGAGCAAGTTTTCCTATAACTGTCGTCTTGCCGACGCCGTTTACTCCAACACACATTATGCAATATGGTTTTGTATTAATATAAAGGGGGGCTTCCAATGGCTTAAGTATTTCATAGATATAATCTTTTATCTTATTCTTTACAATATCTTCCGAGCCGAGCTCCTTTCCGCTCAGCTCTCTCTTTATTCTATCTATTATATAAAGTGAAGAATCCACCCCTATATCGGCTGTAATAAGAGCCTCTTCAAGCCCCTCAATAAAATCATTCGAGACCTTCTTGTGAGAGAGCAGACTGCGCACCCTTTCACCAAAAGATATCTTTGTCTTAAAAAGTCCTCCCTTTAATCCTTTCAAATCTTTACTCCTTTATATTCTTTAATATTTCTTAAATCCTTTACCCGGCCCCTTGCCCTTTCTTTTACTCGAAAAGCAAAAAGTTGCTGTAAAGGCTGAAAAGGTGTTTATACCTCATTAAGGTTTACAGAGAGGAGGCTCGATACGCCGGGTTCCTGCATGGTAATGCCGTAGAGGGTATCCGCCAGTTCCATCGTATTTTTGTTATGGGTCATAAGGAGAAACTGAGATTTTTCGGAGAGAACTTTTACAAGTTTTACAAAACGAAGCGTGTTTGCATCGTCAAGGGGGGCGTCGGCCTCATCAAGAAGAAAGAAAGGACTTGGTTTCACAAGGAAAAGCGAGAATATTAAGGAAAGCACCGTTAATGCCTTCTCTCCGCCAGAGAGCAACGTGATGCTCTGTAACCTTTTGCCCTTAGGCTGTGCAACTATATCTATGCCTGTATCAAGGGGATTGTCCTCTTCCAGCATCTTAAGGCCTGCCTTGCCGCCATCAAAAAATTTTGTATATATCTCTTGAAATTTATCATTTACCTCCTCAAAGGCCTTTAAGAATCTAACCCGTGATACCTTGTTTATTCTCTGGATGACCTTTTTAAGAGATTCCATTGAGGTTATAAGGTCGTCGCGCTGGCTTGTAAGAAAATCATGCCTTTCCTCAAGTTCTTTAAGTTCATCTATAGCGGCGAGGTTTACATCACCTAAGGAGTCGAGCTTCATCTTAAGGGTATTTAAATCTTTTTCGCTTTTTTCACAGCTCTCAATTTCGGATAGGTTTAGGATGTCTTCTCTTTCAGCGCCGTATTTTTCACTCGCTCTTTCAAGAAGGTGCTCTATCCTCATATCAATTTCCTTGATATCGAGCATGAGCGCAGAAAGCCTTTCCTGCAGTTTGTTATACTCTTTACCCGCCCCTTTTATAGCATCTTCCATGCCGTTTAAACGTTCGGCATAGCCTGAATAGTCTTCTTCAAGAAGCAGTTTTTCCTCTCTTAACCTTTCAACCGCCTCAATATCCCGTATAAGAACCTTCTTCCATTCATCGATTGATGAAGAAAGCTTACACCTCTCATCTGTTTGTAAATCTATCTCTTCCCTTCTTCTGTTTATCTTGTCTCTGATAACGGCCAGTTCTTCCTTATTTGCATTAAACTTCGCATTGAGACTTTCCAACCTGCCCTTTAAAGATGCTACCTGCACCTTTTTTTCTGTAAGCTCGCTCTCAACCCGTTTCCTTTCGTTCTCAAGGCCTTCAATCCTTTCTTCATCAGCTTCTATTAACGCCTCTTCCTTTTTTATAGTCTCCTCAAGAAGTGCCTTATCACTTAAAAAACCTTCCGCCTGTTTTTCAGATGTTTCAAGTTCTTCTCTTGCTTCATTTTCTTCAAGCGCCACTATCTCACGTCTCTGTTTTAATGAAGCGCTCTCACCTTCCAATGTCCTGCGCTCGCTTTCAAGGGATACGAGCTTTATCTCTTTTTCATGATTCTCTTCTCTTAGCACATTAAGTTTCTTTGTATTTAGCGCCAATTTTTCGTTTAAGGTCTCCAGGTCATCTGTAAGTTTAGCCTCCTCCTTTTTAAACCTCTCTTCTTCTCCGGCAAGCTCCCTTATCTCCCGTTTCCTCTTTAATATCCCTTGGTCAAATCTCTCTACACTGCCTCCGGTAAGAACACCGTCCGGATCAAGCATATCACCGTCAAGGGTGACCAGTGTTTTATCAAGTCCGCCCGTCATCCATAAGCCGACTGCCGCAGCAAGGTCATTTACTATCAGGATATCGCTTAACAGGCAGCGGGCGATATCTGCGTAGCCTTCCTTTACCTGAACCTTGTCTAAGATAGGGACGGCTGTGTTAAGCGCCGATTGCGAGCCTTTAAGATTTGTCGGAAGCTCAGATAAGGAGAACTTATTAAGGTCAGTATATTCAACACCTTCTTTTTTCCTTGGTTTAAGCGGTATGAAGCTGCCTCTGCCCTTGCCCTTTTCCTTGAGATAGGCTATGGCATCCATGCCTTCCTTGTGGCTCTCCACTATAACACAGTGGAGCCTTTCTCCAAGTATCGACTCAAGCGCTTTCTCGAATTCAATCTGAGTGGTAAAGATGTCCGCAACCATGCCGTGGATGCCTCTAAACACATCTTTTTGATCGGAAAGTGTCTTGGCTATGGCATCCCCGTTGCCATTCGTCTCTTTTAATGCGATGAGCTTTGACGAAACAAGGGTAAGCCGCTGCCTTAACAAATGGAGTTCTTCTTCCTTTTCCGTCTTGTCTGATTGAAGGTCGCCCAGCTCAGAAGAAAGTATTTCCGCCTCTGCTTCAAGTCCTGCTTTTATCTTTCTTAAATTATCGGCATCTTCCTTAAGTTTTTCTATATAAGAACCTTTTTCAAGAAGCAGGGCATCTATCTCTTTTATCTCTCTACCTGATTTTTCTATATTCTTTAATAATCTTACCTTTGTCTCTTCTTGATTGGCAAGTGAATTTTTTATCTGAGTGAGCGATGCAATATGCTTTACAAGTTTTCTTTTATTTTCTTCCATATCACCGCGTGCGGGTAAAATAGTTTTCTGAATATCTTTTATTGCAACCTCGCCGTTTCTTAGTTCCTCTTCGGCCTTCAGCATCTTTGCGCTCAACTCTTTAAGTTCTTCTTCAATGTTCAGGTTCTTTGTCTCAAGGGTCTCGCTCTTAAGTGTCAATTCCTCTATCTCCCTCTTCATCCGCTCGATATTTGTTTCAAGGTTGGCCATTTTAAGCTCGGTTATCTCTATCCCTCTTTCATTGTCTTTGATCTCATTCTCTTTTGTCGAGAGCTTTAAGCCTGCCGCCTGTATCTCCTTTTCCTTGTCGAGCAAAACAAGCCTTTCTGATTCGGCCTTTTCTTCCTTATTTTTAAGTGATGTCCGGGAGGCCAGTTCCCTATCTTTAATCCTTTTGAATTCATTATCCAAAACAACCCTTTTCTCAATAAAAGAGCGAAGTTCCTTTCCCATAACAGAAAGTTCAATCCCCTTTATCTCTTCTTTCAGTGTCTTAAATCTTTCGGCCTTCTTTGCCTGACGGTGTATGAAGCGGATCTGCCTTTTTACCTCATGCACTATATCTTCAACCCTTATAAGATTTTGTTTTGTGGCATCAAGTTTCCTTAGCGAGGTGTCTTTGCGCACCCTGTACTTGTGTATGCCGGCCACCTCTTCAAGTACGAACCGCCTTTCTTCAGGCTTTGAATTTATCAGCCAGTTTATGTGATTCTGTCCGATAATGGAGTATGCCTTGGAACCTATGCCGGTATCGAGAAATAGTTCTGTTATATCCTTGAGCCTGCATGGGGAGTTGTTTATGTAGTATTCCGAATCACCTGAACGGTAAAGTCTTCTTCGCACGGATATCTCGGAAAACTCCGAATATTGCCGTGGCGCTGCGCCATTTTCATTGGAAAATGTAAGGGTAACCTCTGCCATGCCTGTGGGTTTGCGTTTTTCGCTCCCGTTAAAGATCACATCCTCCATAGCCCTTCCTCTTAAAGTCTTTGCTCCCTGTTCGCCAAGGACCCATTTAATGGCGTCAACTATATTGCTCTTGCCGCAGCCGTTTGGCCCTACTATAGCCGTAACTCCGGGGGGAAACGTAAATGATGTCTTTTCTGCAAACGATTTAAAGCCCAGTATCTCGAGTTTTTTGATCTTCATAGGTAAGATTCAAGGGGTTGACCTGTTTATATACAACCTAAATATCAAGCGCTAAAAGAAAAACCACTCTCAGAATAGTCTTGTAACTGTAAGACATGGAGAGTGAGAGAATAACGTCTTTTTGACAAGTAATTTTAGCAAAAGGCAAGGTTTATGTAAAGACAAAAATACAATAAGCTGTATAAATAAATTTATTAAACACTATATATGGTGTCTATCACTGTTTGTCATCCTTATCATTGAGAGCCGCATGTGCGGCGGCAAGCCTTGCGATCGGCACCCTGTATGGAGAGCAGCTCACATAATTAAGGCCGATAATATGGCAAAACTCTACCGAAGAGGGTTC
>JALXFI010000141.1:366-2351 GCA_027069035.1 bacterium | reverse complement strand
GTCGAGGGTGAAGACTGAGAGGTTGTTTTCTATGGCTATTGCAGCAATGAATATATCGGACAGTGGAAGTGTCAGTCCTTTTTTCCTGATATTTTTGGAGAGTTCTGCTGCCCGCTGCCAGAAAAAGGGAGTCATTTCAATGTATTCGAGTTTCAGCATAGTGTCCAGTATGACAGATTTCTCTTTTTCTGATTTTACACCTTGCAGCAGTTCAAATACTACAACTCCGCAAGTCCATACAGCATCTTCCTTGAGCAGGTTTTCAAGCCTGTCTCCCGTTGGAGAGTCTGACTTGAAAAATTCAATCCATACACTTGTATCTGCAAGTATATTACTCATCCTTTTCAAAAACCCTGAGCCTTTCTTCCTGATGTTTCATCTCAAGTTCCTCTTCCTTTTCCCAGTCATAGTCAATATCAATCTTTCCTCTCAACTCAATAAGCTCATTTATCTTTTTCTGGCGGACAAACTCCTCCATTGCAGTGACGATGGCTTTAGTCTTGGACTTCTCTTTTGTTATCTCCTGCACCTTAGAAAGGAGCTCATCAGGTATGTTTAATGTTGCACGCATTATATGCACCTCCTTTGTATGTATTAATTATATGCAAAGTAATAATCTTTTTCAAGATGTTTTAGGTGATAAATTAGGCACTCTCGTAAAAAGAGAGTTTGTTGACTATGTAGAATAATTCCTATATAATATTCTATAGAGTTTATTGTGAAAAAAAGGAGGTGTTTTAATGGGCATTCCTACCAGACAGGCTAATTTTCTTTTACCTGAAGATCTGATTGATAAGCTGAAAAAGGTTGTCCCTAAAAGGCAGCAGAGCAAGGTTGTTGCGGAAGCCCTGAGAAAGGAGTTGAAAAGGATCAAACTTGAACGCGCGCTTGAAAGGAGCTTTGGCGCATGGAAGGATGAAGACCATCCCGAGTTGAAGGCAGGAACAGATGCTTGGATAAAAAAACTCAGAAAATCAAGCAGGACAAGCCGCACAGGATGAAGAGGGTAATCATTGACACGGATATACTTATAAACTTCCTGAGAGGGCGGGATAAGGCAAAAGACTTTCTTCTCTCAATCGTTGAAGAAGCAGACCTTTTCTGCTCTGTTATAACGGTAGCTGAAATATTTGCGGGTATGAAGGAGAACGAGAGAGAAAAGACGGTTGAGCTTATTGATAGCCTTGAGGTTATTGAGATTACCAGAGATATAGCAGAGAAGGCTGGTAATTACAAGAGAAAGGAAAAGGGGTACACACTTGAACTTGACGACTGTCTAATTGCGGCAACCGCCTTTGTAGAAAAGGCATGTCTTGCAACAGGGAATGGAAAACACTATCCAATGACTGATATAGATAAAATAATTGTGAAGGTTTAATCATATAAAGAATGAAGAAGATACTTGTATCTCTTGTAAGTGAGCAGACAATACCGAATATCTTAGTCATATACCGATTTCAACCGGACAGTCTTCTCTTTGTTTCTACAGAGAAGATGAATAAAAAAAACAAGGTTGAGGCTGTAGTTTCTACGCTAAAACGAATAGGGATGGATTATGAAGGTAAATTCCAACGGTTAGATGTAGAAGAAGATTCTATACTTGACTGTCATAGAAAACTGGAGACATGGATAAAGGGAGAGGAAGACTCAAACTTTATTGTTAACCTTACATGCGGTACAAAGATTATGTCTATCGCTGCTTATGAATTCTTTAAAGATTATGGCAGCCAGATGGTTTATATTCCTATATCAAAAAATGAGTATATTATTCCGTTCCCTAAAAAGTTGCCCGGAAGATCTATACCACTTGACTTAAGATTGGGAGTTATAGACTATCTGGTGGCATATGGTCTTGAAGTTATAAATAAAAAGAAGTTAGAAACCTATAAAAATGAGGCTCGAAAGAGGAGAGAAATTTCTGAGTGGATCATACAGAATTACGAAAGAGTTAAGCAACTGCTCATCTGGTTAAGCGGGAATCTGAG
>JALXFI010000141.1:0-356 GCA_027069035.1 bacterium | reverse complement strand
ATATTACAAACTTAATGACGTATTTAATTGTCATACTATGGAAGAAAAAGACCTTATAAAAAGGCTGGGTTTTAATATCTCTAACAATTACATGTCAAAAAAATTTGTTCGTTCTGAGATTCGATATCTTACAGGTGGCTGGCTTGAAGAGTTCTGCTTCAATGAGATAGCAACGTTTCTGAATAATGGTATTGATGATGTCGTTATAGGTGTAATACTGAGAAATCATGAGGGCACAGAAAACGAGTTTGATGTTATGTTCACAAAAGATAACTCTCTCTACTTTGTAGAGTGCAAATCCCTTGATCAGAAATACGACAAAGAAACAGAAATTCTTTATAAAATCTATGCGTTAC
>JALXFI010000140.1:3990-6867 GCA_027069035.1 bacterium | reverse complement strand
GCCTCATACAGAACTATAATCTAGACAGACTAGATAATAGATAAATTTAACAGGTGTAATTATGGGAAATGTATGGCAACTTCAAGAAGCGAAAAATAAATTCAGTAGTTTGGTAGATAAAGCCCACCATGATGGCCCTCAAGTAGTCACGAAGCATGGCAAGGAATCGGTCGTAATTGTTGCTATTGAGGATTACCAAAAACTGAGTGCCCCAAAATCTGACTTGGTGTCATTCTTAAAAAAATCCCCTCTTTCAGGTATAGACCTTGATCTTACAAGAGATAAAAGTCCTTCAAGGGATATTGAGTTATGAAATATTTATTGGACACATGTGTCATATCTGAAATTATTCGACAGGCGCCCTCTCAAAAAGTAATCAAGTGGATAAAAAATGAAAATGAAAATAATTTATTTATAAGTGTTTTGACGATTGGAGAACTCCATAAAGGTATTGAGAAACTATCAATATCAAAAAGAAGGCAAGAATTGCATAATTGGGTAGAAAATGACCTCAAAGAGAGGTTTTGGAATAGGATCGTCGATATTGATATACAAACTGCGATGACTTGGGGGAAGATTCAAGGGATGACTGAGCGTATTGGTAAATCGATGCCGGTGGTAGATTCTCTTATTGCCGCCACAGGTATTACTCATCATTTGACGGTTGTCACCCGCAACACTTCAGATATGAAAGAAAGTGGGGTGGCTCTGTTTAATCCATGGAAATAAAGATGAAAAAGACTATCCAATCACTATAGGCGCGGTCTCCATCACTCCGCAACCGGTATCATGCGGTGACTCTTTCCCCAAAAACAGATTTAGGTTTTTGGGAAAATTGGCAAGACGCCTTAAATGGATTTTCCTTTTGAGGTGTGCATAACCTCTGCGGTGAGAAAGAAAATCGCCGAGAACACAGCAATTAAGGATGTATTGCCAATTTTAAATCCCGCTATCGCGGGATTTGGGCTTTCAAAGTTGTTTGACCTCTATGATTGCGATATGATATTATAATAACTACTATATTCAGCATTGAGGTGTCTGTTATGAAGTTACTGTCTTTAATAATATCATTTCTTATATATTTTAGTGTGTCCTGCACATCCATTATGGCTATGCGCATGGATTCTCGTTTGCCTGTTTTGTCTAAAACGAGAGGCGGCGCTTCATACTATCATTACGCAATTGCACAATTTCTGTTGAAATCAGGCAAGGAAACCGAAGCTATAAATGAGTATAAGAAGGCCATAGATGATGATCCTTCCTCACCGTTTCTTTATACAGAGCTTGCAAACTTGTATGTTCGGAACGGATTGACCACGGAAGCTATGAAAGAGCTTCAGGAAGGTCTCAAATATGGAGACTATACACCTGCACATCTTCTTCTTGGAGATATATTTACGGTCCAGAAAAAGTTTGATAAAGCTATGATGGAATATGAACATGTAATTGAAATTGACCCTGATAATCAGAAGGCATATGTGCTTCTGTCGGCGCTTTATAGTGATATGAAAAAATATGACAAAGCGATTGAAATGCTTAGCTCTTATAAAGATAGAAATCCGGATTCATTGATGGCCAATTATTATCTTGGCAGGATATATGCAGACAAGGGCGATTATGAAATGGCGAAGAAGTATCTGCTCAAATCCCTTGAGATACATCCTGATTTTTACGGTGCTCTTGTTGACCTCGGCATTGTCTATGAGCAAATCGGCAAATCGGAGGAAGCTGTAAAAGTCTATAAAAAGGCTATAAAATTAAAGCCGGATAATATAAGACTTAGGAATAGAGTAGGCCAACTTCTTATTAAACAGAAAAAACTTGATGAAGCCCTTGATGAGTATAAATCGGCGGAAAAATTTGGCGATAACAATATCGACTCTATGGTCAAGATCGGTCTTATATATCTTGAAAAGGCCAAATATGACGATGCTATTACAAAATTCAACCTTGTTTTGAGTTCAAACCCTGAACTTGCGAGAGTGAGGTATTACCTTGCAATAGCATATGAAGAAAAAGGCGATTATGACAAATCGCTTGATGAGTTTGAAGCGCTTCCTTCCGATATGCCGCAGTACAGGGATGTTTTGCTTCATATAGGTTATATAAGCAAGATCACAAACAGGATGGATGAGGCGATATCTTTTATAGGCAAGATTGCCGAGAAGGCTAAAAATGTTGAAATATATAAGATTCTGGCGAATGCATATAAAGAGGCGGGTAAAGTTGAAAAGGCAGTTGAGGTAATGAAAAAAGCGCTGAAGCTTAGTCCGGAAGATGCCTCCATATACTTTGCCCTTGGCATATTGTATGATAATCTTAATCAGGATGATAAGTTGATTGAGGTAATGAAAAAAGCCGTTGACCTGCAGCCCGACAATGCCGAGGCGCTCAATTATCTTGGATACACATATGCCGAGAAGGGTATAAATCTTGATGAGGCGGAACGTCTAATTACAAAGGCCATGAAAATAAAACCCGATAGCGCTTATATAATAGACAGCCTTGGATGGGTTCACTATCAGAAAGGCGATTATAATGAGGCTATAAAGCTCATTGAAAAGGCCATGAGTATAACACCTGATGACCCTGTTATAATGGAGCATCTTGGAGACGTTTACTCTAAAAAAGGGATGAATAAAAAGGCATTGGGACTCTATGAAAGGTCTTACAAGATAGAAAAACGTGAAGAGATAAAGACAAAGATCGATACCGTTAAAGAAGGTATTGGAAAATAAAGAACTTAAATTTATAATAATATGCTTTTTAAAAGGATTTTTTAAATCATTAATTCCGCTAAGGTTTTACTTCTCTCCTTTCTTATTTTATTATTCCTTTTAACAGGATGCGTTCGCCTTTCCGATGTAAGGTCTCCCT
>JALXFI010000140.1:0-3980 GCA_027069035.1 bacterium | reverse complement strand
TCCCTACATTAAAGGACTTAAAGCGGAAGATGTATTTAGCCTGCTCAAAGAAGAGGATGATAGATTACAGGGTTTTTCAGGCTCAGGTTTTTTTAACTTAAAGATGAAAGGTTTTAGTGCAAGCGGCAAGGTCTTTGTGAAGGCAAATAAATGGGGGTCTTTTAAGATAGAGGTCTTAAACCCCTTCTTTCAGCCGATCTATACCATTGCATACCATAAAGGGGTGTTTTCTTTACTTTCTTTTGAAAAGAAAAGATTATACAGAGTAAGGACACCTTGGAACGGCGATGTATTTATAGGTAAAATACCGCTTAGTCCATCCTTTATCTCTTCAGTAATCTTCGGCAGCCCTATCATATCCGGCGCTGAGATTGAAGAAGGCAAGTTTCTTGATGGGGTTTATCGCCTTGAGATCACCGTGCCCGATGGTCTTGGTTATACTTTACTCGTAAACCCCGAACGGCTTTTTATTAAAAAATTTATTGCTTATAATGCCTTTAAAAAACCCCTTTATGAAGTGAAAAGTGATTTTGTGCTAAAGGAGGGCACACATTTCCCTTCCAAAGTTAAGGGTGTTTATGGCGGAATCGAGATGGATATGGATTATAGCAGGATTGGTAGGATAAAAAATCCTGAGGAGAAAGAGTTTGAACTTCCCCTACCTCCTCAGGTAGAAGAGATATTTTTAGATGGGTCTATTCCGTTTGAGAGTGAATAACAACCCTTTTTGTCGTTTATTTCTGTTTTAACACCTTTTTAAACTCCCATATCATACATCTCTGCCGGTCGGTCCTAAAATCTGTAACTTACTCCAATAGCTATAACCGGATAAAATTTATAATTATCCAGTTCATTCTGTAGGTCGTTTTCCTCTTTGGACAGATTGCTTTGAAAGGTCGAATCGCTTGCAATAGGGCCATCGGCGGTAAGGTCAACCTTTGGAGAACCCTGATAGATTGCGCCCAATTCAAAAAGAAAGCCAAAACCTTTATCCTTGCCAAAGGAGGTGTCCCAGCCCAATCCAAGATACGGGGCTATATCATTAAAATCGATTTCGCCATTAAGGGTTCCAAGCTGAGCGCTGGTGTATGTTGAATCACCGATAGCATAAGTAGCCGATGGATTTCCCTTTGCGTCAAGGTTGTTGCCGTTATAGATTGCCCCTCCGCTTATTCTGAAGCTCCCTTTAAAGGGATGCCAGTCCAATAAAGCAGATAAACTCTTAAGAGTGAGATCAAAATCATAATCAATATCACTTTCCGTACCACTGTAACTATAGGTAAAATAATTTACGCCTATCCTGCCGCTTATCGAATCCGAGAAAGACCTCTCCGCCTCCAAGCCTATCCCCAATGTGCCGACCTTTAAACCGAGTGAAGTGCTCTGAGCATAAGCATTGGTAGAAAAAATGAATAGAAATATTGCCCCCACTACAACTAATCTTTTTGCCATTTTTATCCTCCTTCTTTTTTTATTATGTTTGGTCAAGAAAAACCTTCGGTTGTTTAAAGATACAAGGTGGTATGTAGGTGTGCCTTTAAGATTCTATAATATTCTAAGAATATCTTCTTGTAATGTATTATCCGTATGTAGTAAAAGGCTATTATACTGGTCAACAATGTCAACGTCAAGGTTATATGACTTCCCCGAATTCCAATATAGCGGGATTTGCTTTATATAACTTTACAGATAAATAGAATGTCAGATTTTTTTTTGCCTATGCAATTGCATCATCAATATTTTTTCCTGTACTTTTTAAATTGCATTATGCTATTTCTTTAAAGAGGTTTAATGTATGAAGTACGGTGAAGAGGCAATAAAAGAAAACTCTCTTGAGGCATGGGACAACCCGTGTCCTGAAAGGGACTATCAAATCGAGATGAGTTTTCCGGAATTTTCTTGTCTCTGCCCGCGCTCGGGGTATCCTGACTATGCAACTATTAAAATAAACTATGTGCCTGACAGGTATATAGTAGAGCTTAAATCCTTAAAACTCTATCTTAACGGGTTCAGAGACACCCCTATATCCCATGAGGCGGCCACAAACAGGATATACTCCGACATAAAAGACCTTCTTAAACCAAGGTTTATAGAGGTTACGGGGGATTTCAACCCCAGAGGAAATCTTAAGACCGTTATAAAGGTGTCTTCAAAGGATTAGTCCTTTGTTATAATTTTGGGTAAGGTTTATGAATGAAACCGGATTAGGCATTGGCTCCAGAGTGGTTCTTGACGCATCCCGTTTTAACTCGGTTGTCGATGTCTTATTGGGTCTCAATTATCGTGTGGTAGGCCCTGTTGTGAAAGGGAGCGCCATAATCTATGATGAGTTGACCTCGGCGGAAGACCTGCCAAGAGGATTTGCCGACAAACAGGCTGGCGGTTCATACCGACTCTTCAGCAGCGACACCCGCGCCTTTTTTCACTACAACCTTGGCCCTGTTTCATGGAAAAAGTTTCTTTATCCCCCTGTAAAACGCCTGTGGCAGGCGGAGCGGAAAAAAGGCGGTTTTAAACCCATCCCTGAAAAGGATTCCACCAAAAAGACGGCATTCTTTGGGGTGCGTCCATGCGAGTTGAACGCCATCTCAATCCATGACAAGATACTCTGTGAAGGTGAGCATATTGACGCCTCTTATCTGCATATGAGGGAGAATATACTTATTATAGCAGTAAACTGCTCTGTGGCAGGGGGGACGTGTTTTTGTGAGTCTATGGACACAGGCCCAAAGGCGGATAGCGGTTTTGATATTGCCCTTACAGAGGTGCTGAAGGAAGAGAGCCACTTCTTTTCTATAGAGATAGGCACAAAAAAAGGGGTTGATATCGTAAAACATCTCGATTTTAGAGAGTCCGATAGAGCAGAAACCGAAGCCGCCGACGGAGTGGTCTCAGACACTGCGACGAATATGGGGCGTATGGTTGATACCTCGGAGATCAAAGAGATGCTCTATCGCAACTACGAATCTTCAAGGTGGGATGAGGTTGGGAGGCGTTGTCTTGCCTGCGGAAACTGTACGATGGTATGCCCTACATGTTTTTGCATAAACGTGGAAGACACTACAAGCCTTACTGGAGATATAGCTGAACGGTGGCGGCGGTGGGATTCGTGTTTTACCATGGAATTTTCATATATACACGGCGGCAATATACGCACATCCCATAAGGCTCGCTACAGACAGTGGCTTATGCATAAACTTGCCGCATGGATAGACCAGTTCGGCTCATCCGGTTGTGTGGGGTGCGGGCGATGTATTACATGGTGTCCTGTCGGTATAGATATTACGGAAGAGGTACGGGCAATCAGAGATAATGAGTTAGAAAAGGAGGGATAGTAAAATGGAGAACCTGAAACGTGTTATTCAGGAGCATCCCTTTGCAAAGGGGTTAAACGAAGGCCATCTTGATCTTATTGCCGGATGCGCCCTTAATGTGCGGTACAATGCCGGTGATTTTATCTTTCATGAAGGTGATGAGGCCAATCACTTTTATCTCATACGGCATGGGAAGGTCGCCCTCGAAACATCTGTGCCGGGAAGGCCGCCCCTTACTATTCAGACCCTTTGTGATGGTGATATACTTGGCTGGTCATGGCTTATACCTCCTTATTTCTGGCTCTATGATGTAAGGGTTATCGAGCTGACCCGTGCCATTGCCCTTGACGGCAAGTGTCTCAGAAAAAAATGTGAAGACGACCATGACCTTGGTTATGAACTCCTTAAAAGTTTTTCCAAGATTATGGAGGAGGGGCTTCAGGCAACAAGGCTCCAGCTCCTTGATGTCTATGGCAGGGCACATTCCTGATGATGTATGTGATGAATAAAGATATCCGCTATCCTATGGCGCCTGAGCGGTACCTGGTTGAGAGGATGCGAAAAGAGACCCAGGATGTCTTTACATTTGAGCTGCGAAACACGGATGATAAAGATAAAGGATTTCAATTTGCCCCCGGCCAGTTTAATATGCTCTATGTCTTTGGC
>JALXFI010000139.1 GCA_027069035.1 bacterium | reverse complement strand
GCTATCATCTATTCATTGATATTTTATATTATTTTCAAGGAAGGGTTTATTGGCTGGTTTCAAATGCTTGGGGGATACGGATTCTTTAGAAGAATAATTGGTTTATTAAATGAATGTCATACAAAGATACTTTTCTACAAATCGAAGTTAAGGGCAGTATTTGCATCGTATTTGATCTCACTTGTTTTTTACCTTCTTGCTGTTTGTACTGTATACGCTGCTGCAAAAAGTTTAAACATTGTTGTTCAGTTTCATATAGTAAGCATAGTTGTTCCAATAGTGCTTCTCATCGGTCTTTTACCTTTTTCGATTGGTGGCTTAGGATTGAACGAAGGCAGTTATGTGTATCTGTTTTCCTTATTTGGTATGCCTTTGTCAGATGCTTTGTCAATTGCGATACTCTTAAGGGCAAGGATACTTATAACTGGTATTATAGGGGGTTTGGTTTATATGTATTATAAGAAGACTCAGTGGGGAATGCTCTCTAACAATGTATAGACAATGGAACGATTATTTTAAACTTCGATGAGAAAGATACTTATACTTGGTGATTATTCTGGCAACAATGCAGGACATAATGCACTTTTGGTGTCTATAATACATGAGATTGAAAGCTTGGGTGGCGATTTTCGTTTTTTTGTTCCTACTATAAGACCCAGACTTCTAAGAAGAGTTGTTTCAATAAAAGACAATATTGTGATTGTTGGCATTGCCCCCTGGGATTTAAGTGTAAAGTTTTTGAGTCTTCGCATGTTTGCTCTGGTAAAGGAAGCAGATTGTATTTTGTTTACAGATAACCTCTTTTATGATTCTGCTTTATTTAATCCTTTTAAAAACAATCTTTTTTCGCTTTTCATACTGACCCGATACGCAAGGCACCATTTAAAACCTCTAATTTACTATAATGGAGGGGTTGGCCCCTTAAAGACAAGTTTAGGTAGATTGATGGTTAAAGAGATTGCTACTGCGATGGACGTTATACTTTTAAGAGACTCCTACTCCAAAAGACTATTAGATACTATTTGTAGGGAAGTAAATCCTGTTATTACTGCAGACTCTGGGTTTAATATCTCTGAAGTGTCTTATATGACATGTGAAGAGGAATCTACCTTAATAAATAGGTTGGATAATAAGGCATGGATAGGTGTAAATCTATCATACCATGTTTTAAAGAGACGGTATCTCAAGTTAAATCTTAATTACTCCGTTGAAGAGATTATCTTCCGTTTGTCAGAAATTCTCAGGTTTGTAGCTTGTGAGAATGATTGTGGACTTATTTTATATATAACGCACCCAAAGGATAGTTATATCTCTGATAAAATTAAAACAAATATCAAAAGAGATGTAGACGTTGTTTTAGTTGATCAATCAAAAGATGCCTTTAAACAAGCGATGCCCATCTCTCTGAAAACACGGCTTACGTGTTTTATTGGAACAAGATACCACGAAATGATAATGTTTTCTTCTATAGGCGTGCCTATTATCGGAATAGATTGTGGTGACAAAACACGTGTTCTTTTTGAAGATGTTTTTGATTGTCCAGAGTTGTTGATTGAACTGGATAAACTGCTGGGTGTCGGGGGTGAACACATGTTAAAAAATGTCATTTATACTGCTTATAAAAAAAAAGACGAATTCTTTAAAAAGGTACAGCTTATGAAAAAGAGGGCATACGAGGGAGCGACTATATTAAAAGAGTATGTTTAGGTCAAATAGAAGAAGTTTTGTTGACTATAATAATTGTTCTTTTAACAATATCGATTCGGTTGTAGGTTCTGTTCTTTGCACACGTTGTGGAGCATGTTATGGTGTTTGCCCTCAAGGATCAATTAATTGGAATGAAGACCTCTTTCCATATACAACAGATAAATGTACCAACTGTGGGTTGTGTCTTAAAGTATGCGGCGGCATAGAAGTAGATTTCCCTAAGTATACCAAGAAGATTTATAGTACACCTCAATCTCTTACATCTAATGCAATAGGTCCTGTGTTATATTCAGAAGCTGCTTATTCTGTTAATAAGACTATCAGGTCTAAAAGTTCAAGTGGTGGACTCGTAAGTCAGATTCTTGTCTCTCTTTTAGAGTGGAATATGATAGATGGTGCCGTTGTGGTTGGATTCTCTGAGAAGAACCCTCTTGAGCCTGAGGCAAGGATTGCACGTAGTTATGATGATGTCATTCAATGTTCGCAGTCTAAATACAGTTTATTCCCTGTGTGTCATATATACGAAGAAATTATAAAGACACCTCGCAGGTATGCAGTTGTAGGGCTTCCATGCCAGATCCACAGCCTTTTTAGATGGCAGGAGATAAGCGAAGAACTTGGTGAAAGAGTTGTTCTTGTTATCGGTCTTTTTTGTCATATGAATC
>JALXFI010000138.1 GCA_027069035.1 bacterium | reverse complement strand
CAACTGAAACCATGTGACCCCGTGTTCGGCACGCGTTTTGCCGGTGGCAATGGTTGTCCATACCGCAGGAGAGGCAGTGGGTTCAATGGATTGCAGTTCTCCTGAAGCCCCGTTTTTTATCAGGAAATCAAGGTTTTTCAATCTCCCCCTTTTTATCCCGTCATCTATAACAGACCATGTCAACCCATCCACAGCCAATAGAAATACTTTAGAACTATGAGCTTGATGGTTTTCTTTTGTACAACCGTAAGATATTATTGATGCAATCAATGTTGCAGCAGATAGAAATAATAAAGTTTTCTTTTTGATTATGTTCATCTAATTTACCATAAGTGACTATTTGGGTGGAATAGGGCTGTTTGTTCGTTTATAGTATATAAATGTCATAAAACCCGAATGTGTTGCCTTGTAGTTTTCGTATCCTTCTATATATCCGACATCTATTTTGACCCTGTGCCACTCATAATTATTATAGAACTCGGGGTTTCGCGACATCTCAAGATCGGACAGAAAAACAGGAATACTTATATCATTGCCGTATATCGGTCCCACTATAATATAATCAGGATTTTTAGACAATACATATGCACCATCCCCTTTTGAGTATCCGGGAACAAACTGCCATGGGAGCGGCCTTGAGGATATTGTCCGTTTTGCAATAAAAGGGTCGTTTACCCCCAGCATATCTATATAACGGTTTTTCGGAGCAAAATACGGCACCGCGCCTGCCGTATTAAGGGCGATTAAAGAGCCTTCTGGCCAGTTTTTGGCAATATATTTGCCTACAATAGCGCCAAGAAAGGCAGGCGGGTCTATCCTTCTTGGGGCAAGATATTTTTTTTCCATCGCCTTCCATGAAGTTGAAGCAAGCTTTTTTTGAATTTTTAAGACATCCGCAGGCCTCCAGTTTTTAAGGACAGGGCGGTTATACGGCAGTGGCACGAATTCCCTGATCTGGAGGGATACAAGAAAGAGCAGATTTATATAGACAAGCAATACCCTTTTGCCGTAAAGGCGGCTGGAAAGCGACCTGAGTCCGAGGTACAGCAGCAGGAGGGAAGGCGGGATAAGGGGCGCTATAAACCTGTATGCAGGCATGTGGTCACCGCCGATATACACAATATATATAAGATATACTGCGATAATCGAAGACAGATAAGACATCCTTCTATCCCACTTGCGTTTAAAGAGAGAATATTGCAATACAATGACAAGTATTGGAAATATATAAGGAGGATATGCCCAATAGTACATAACATACGCAAACCCTTCTCCGATCGTCCTTATACCAACTCCGACAGCCCTGACATAGTATGTGTTTGGCAGTATGCCTCCGTAATAATAGACCTTCCAGAACAGATAGGGCAAAAACGTCCACAGGAAGACCCCTATAAATATGTACAGACCGTTGTCGTTCCTGCCGTCCGTATCTTTAATGGCGGCGGCGTATAGAAAGATGACGGTAATAAGAACAAAGATGATTCCGTCGGGTCGTGTCATTACGGATAAAGAAAAGGCTACGGAGCTTATGATTACGGAACTCAAGCCGCCTCTGCCGTTTATTGCATCACTTACAAGCCATATCCCCATGGTGCAAAGCAGCGTAAAAAGAGGCGTCTCCAGACCGCCGAGCGTCCATGTAATGAGAGGGAAAGAGGTTGCTGTAAATATCAGAGGGATAAAGGCTATATCCCTTAAATATCCGTCCTCTCCAATGTGTTTCAGATAGAGCCACATAAAGACAATGAGGGTTATGAATGCGGATATATTGACGACCCTTGAGGCAGTTACAAGGTCAAACCCCATACGTCCTGTCAGGCTTATGAGGATTATGTAGAGAAAGTTTGAATACCCTTCAACCCTCTCCATAGGATTCCACGTAAGCCCGTTGCCGTGTATAAGGTTATAGGCATATCTCAAAGAGATGAAGGCATCATCATGATAAAAGAAACGATTAAGGTAGAATCCTGTAAAAGAGATAGCTATTGCGGCAAACGCAACCGATAAAAAAAACGACAAACTCTTCGCTTCACTCTTCATTGTTCTTTTTTCGCTTATAGTATGTAAAGATTAACTCACCGGGAAGTGTTACAAGATAATCTTTATATCCACTTACATGAACAATATTGATCCTGACTGCATGAACTTCATAAAGGTTAAGGAATTTAGTCTCCTGCATCATCTCCAGATCGGAGAGAAACATGGGGTTGTCTATTTCCGTCCCATTAGCCGGCCCGACGATAATATAATCAGGCTCCCTTGATAAGACATAGAGCCCGTCTCCTTTAAGGTGACCCGGAACGGACTGCCATGGGAGTTTTCTCTTTACAATCTTTCGTCTTGCAATATGTGGGTCATTAAGCCCTAACATATCTATATATCTGTTTTTTGGCGCAAAATATGGGGTTGAACCTGCCGTATTGAGGGCAATAAGAGAACCCTCCGGCCATGTCTGCGATATGTATTCCCCCACTATCTTTCCTAAAAAGGCGGCAAGGTCCATTCTATTCCTCCCGGGGTGTATGATCTGAAAGGAGACAAGGAGCAGGAGGTTCAGATAAAAAACCGGCGCCCTCCATCCGTAAAGGTGGCGGGCAAATGGTCTCAACCCCAGATATAAGAGTAAAAGAGAAGAAGGGATGATGGGGAGAACAAATCTGTAGGCAGGCATGTGGTCTCCGCCGATATATACAATATATACAAAATACCCTGCAATGATTGAAGAAAGATATGACATCCTTCTGTCCCAGTTACCTTTTAGGATCGAATACTGAATTACTATTGCGAGTATGGGGAAGATATAAGGAGGGGTTGTCCAGTAGTACAAAACATAAGTTATGCCTGATATCACCGTGTCAAGGTCATGATTGCTTGCCTTGGCATAGTATGTATTGGGAAGTATCTGTCCAAAATAGTTGATCCGCCACAGGAAATATGGCATGAATATCAAAAATAATGTGCCTGAAAATATAAGCAAAATCTTGTAATCTATGCCCTTTTCGGTGAAACTCAGATACAGGAAAAAGATAAAGGTAATCAGAACAAAGATTATTCCATCAGGCCGCGTCATTAAAGATAGAGAAAAGGCAATGCCGCTTATGATTACGGAACTTAAGCTGCCTTTGCCATTTATTGTATCACTTATAAGCCATATCCCCATGGTGCAAAGCAGCGTAAAAAGAGGCCCTTCAAGTCCCCCAAGCGTCCAGATAATCAGGGGGAAAGAGGTAATTGTAAGTATCAGAGGGATATAGTTTAGGTTGTTTAAACCTTCTTTATTGTCTGCAATACCTCTCAGGTAGAGCCACATAAAGACAATGAGGGTTATGAATGCAGATATATTGACGACCTTTGAGGATACTACAAGGTCAAGTCCCGTATTGCCAAGCAGGCTTACGAGGATTATGTAGAGGAAGTTTGAATATCCTTCAACCCTCTCCATGGGGTTCCACGTAAGCCCGTTGCCGTGTATAAGGTTATAGGCATATCTGAGAGAGATGAAGGCATCATCATGATAAAAAGAACGGTTGAGATAGAAACCTGTCAAAGTGATACCTATTGTTACGGATATCAACAAAAGGTATACTATTCTCCGTCTGTCCATCATGAATAATACTTTTTTTAACCTCACGGTTTTTTAATAGTCTCTGTAACACTTATTGCAACACTCCTCTTGCTGCTTTTAATGAAGAGGGAGAAGTAGAAAGGGCATGATACAGGATGGACCGTGGGGACAACATCATGAAAACCGTTCAAGCGGTTTAGACGGTTTTTAATTCTTTTTCTTAATCTTCCTTTCCTTCTTTATCAAGCGAACTGCCTTTTTTAAAAGCCTTATAGAGGCGCTGTATGCAATCAGCGCATCCTCAAATTCCCCTGCCTTATGGTATTCAACAGCCTCATCCGTCATTGCCTTGGCCGTCTCAATAAGATTCTGTGCTACTATAATACTTGGTATGTCTTTATTTTGTCTTATTAATTTTCCAGCATATCCAAGGTACAGATTATCTGCAATCTTTGCCTCTTCAACCTTATTGCGCATCCTTTCTTCAGCCTCTTCCTTCTGAGTGGCAATCTTCAAGGCCTCCATAATCATAGGATGAAGCTCGTGCAAAGCTTCAAAGGCTTCAGAGAATCTTCTCTCAGCGATCATCCTGTCAATAATATCTTTCTTTACTCTGGCTCTTTCAAGTGCGGCTTTTGCCTTTTTATTACCGCTAAGCTCTATCTTTTTTGCGGCATCTTTATTTAAAAGCCTGTCTATATATTGCGATCTCTGGATTACGGCTCTCTCAAGTTCCTCTTCGGAAACTTTGGGAGCAGTGGCGGGCCCTTCATTTTCATCTGCCGTATAGGCAGTAAATTCAGGGAATAAAGCGGCAATCAAAACAAAAAAAACAAATAGAAAATATCTTCCAGCCTTTGTCAATTCCGTCCCCAAATTCTTCACATAACATAGCTCTTTGTTTGGAGGAATATAAATCACCCAAATCCCGATATGGCGAGATTTGAAATTGGCAATACATCCTTAACTGCTGCGTTTTAGGCGATTTTCTTTCTCACCGTACCGGTTATGTACACCTCAAAAGAAAAACCACCTGCGGCCTTGCCAATTTACCCCAAAACCTAAATCTGTTTTTGGAAATCACAAACAGATATTCACCCCATCTGGTGGCCTGTAGCATATAAAGTATTATTAACCGTAAATCTATTATAAGTCAACTTTTTTATTTACTCAAAAAACTATTTCTGTTTTTTTGGGGGGAATTCGGATTTTATTTTATTCAGATTCCGAAACATCTTCTTCATCGGCTCCCGCATCAGGCTCCGGACATGAAAGGGTTTCATCCTCTCCACATAAAGTGTCGGCCTTGCCTTTTTCGAGATTGTGGCATCTTTTACAATCAGTTAAAGGAAAGGCAACCTTTGAATGACACTCTCCACACCACTTGCCGTTTGCCATCTCCTTCATAGTGATGGCATTGCCGCCTGCCGATTTTTCAAATCTTCTTGGATGGCAGCTCTTACACGAGAGCCACCATGCGTGAAGGGTATGGGGAAATCTGACATCCGCAATAAAGTCACTTTTTGTAATTATAAGGATGTCTTCTATAGAGTCTTCATCCTCTTCATTGTATTTGAATATAACGGGCGTCTCATACTCAGGACTATTTGGATTGAGAGAACCCTTGGGCAGAATAAAACCGTCTGTTGCAAGTTTTATCCAGTTAACAAGTCCATACTTGTCCTTTGGAAGCCCTTTATATTCAAATGCCTTAGGCTGCCAACCCATTCCCCATTTATAAGATTCACCGGCAGGTTTTCTTGGATCTCCGGTTCCCGCCAATTTACCCGCTCTGTTTAAATATAAAAGACTCCTTGGGTCATGGGGGTCAAGTATTGGTTTCGACTCGTTTTCCGTAACGCTTCGGTCATCGGATTGTTTTAGAGTTTTCCCATCTTTACTCCTTGCAAGGCTTGCAAAAGTCAGGGTACAAATAAATAGCATGAAAAATAAGATAATTGTCCCCAACAAGCGGTTTTTTTTATCCAAATTCTTCAGTCTTCTCATCCTTACACCTCAATCTCTTGAATTTAATTATTTGCCATCTTCTTGACTAACCTGTATTCACACCAAAAAAACACCTCTATCTTTAGGTAAAAAGACTCGGTTTTGCGGTTTCTCACTTACTTGACACCGCTTCCCTTTTTCTCAGACACACCTGAGGGAATTTCAGGTTTTGTCTCCGTTTTTATCAATCCGGTCGGTTCGGTTTTATTGGCGGCACTCTTTCCGCCTTTGTCCGTCATTTTTATAACGTGACATCTCTCACAATAAAGCGGATCCCACGCTACCTTACCATCATGACAGACCCCGCAATGTTTGCCTGCGCTTATGCTTTCCATAGTAACCTTATTTTTCCCTTTTTTTGACACGAATATCTTTTCGTGGCAGACCTTGCACTTAAACCTTATCCTATGAAACCAGTGAGGATACAGAACAGCATCAACCTTGCCCTTTTTCATGCTTTCAGCGGTGCGGTCCATGACAATGTCCCCATAGACCAAATCAATGGCCCATGCCGAATCGGTCATATTTGAATATCTAATCATGGCAAGCATAATAACAATCACTATAGATAAAAACAAAAACAGACTCTTCCCTTTAAGCATTTACACATCCTCCTTACTGTTCATTTAAGATATTATACAGCGTTATATTGGTTGCCACATATAAAATTATTTATCATTGCAAACGGTCAATATAAAACATTTGAAGCGGTTGTTGTAAAAACGCCTTAAATCCGCCTTTTTGATACGGACAAACATAAGAAAAGGAAGCAAAAACTATGCCACATAATTGTAAATTGTTTTTGCCTTTGATAATATAGGATATTCCAAATATTTGTAAACGACCCAATAAAAAGTAGGGTTGAAACAAATTTTTGGTTACAGAATCAAAACCATAAGTAAATAATAAAACATATCAATATGTTATGTGGACATAAGGGATGACTATAGGTGCAAAAAATGTTGCAGCCTGTAAATATTAATCCTGCTATATCGGGATTTGGGTAAATACATTAACAGGTAAATGGCACCTATTTTACCAAAAAAACCATCTCTGTTTTTTGGGCTACTTCTTTTCCATCTTCATAAGCGCTATATCCTGAGCAAGCCTCTTGTTTGCTTCGCTCAAATATGAAAAACCGATATGGCAACGGAGAGGAGATTGTCTTGTTTGGGGATAGCGGCCGATTATAGACAAGAATTACAATTAATATTCTCTTTTTTGACGTTTAGCAAGCTGGCATCAGATAAAACGCATAAAGAATTATATATCTTCAATCTTTGGAATGTTTATTAGATTTGTCTTGTTTTTTATGAGAATCACGGG
>JALXFI010000137.1 GCA_027069035.1 bacterium | reverse complement strand
AAGTGGTGCGTTTCAGGTCTCACATAGAAAGATTCAAGGAGATATTAAAGGACAAATCCCCCAAGGGAAAGAAACTCGACTTCCTCTGTCAGGAGATGCAGAGGGAGGCAAACACCATAGCTTCAAAACTCACGGCAATAAGCGAGGTTGTTGTTGACGCGAAGTCGGAGATAGAAAAGATAAGACAACAATTGCAAAACCTGGAATAGATAAAATCAACCATTCAAAAAAAAAGCGCAATGCGGCCTGAATGTCATGCCAGCTCTTTAAAGGCTGCCATATAGGTCTCCAGATCACTTTGAGAAAAAAGAAGAAACCGCACAAGGGACGGCATGTCATTTGTTTTTAAAAATTCGTACACGGTCTTCAATGCAATCCTTGACGCTTCCTTAACAGGATAACCGTAAACACCCGTGCTTATAGACGGAAAGGCCATGGTTTGCAAAGCCCTGTCACGTGCAATCTCAAGAGAACTTCTATATGCCCGCGCAAGCAGTTCCGCCTCTCCTCTGCCCCCTCCTCTATATACAGGCCCTACAGTGTGTATCACAAAGCGCGCTTTAAGTCTTCCACCAGAGGTGATTACAGCGCTGCCCGTAGGACACCCGCCTATTTTTCTGCACTCTTCCATTATAGTCGGGCCGCCTGCCCTGTGAATTGCGCCGTCAACCCCTCCGCCTCCGGCAAGCCTTGAGTTTGCCGCATTAACTATGGCATCTGCATCTTCAAGGGTAATGTCACCCATGACAAGTTCAATCCTTTCAATAATTTTCATCATCACCTATTCCCCGCTTTCTTTACAGGTGGAAAATCTCCTTTATACCCTTTTCTTCTGAAAACATCCGCCTTAATAGATGCCACCCTGTCTATAAAGAGCACCCCGTCAAGGTGGTCCGCCTCATGCTGAAGGGCAATGGCCTCAAGGCCTTCGGAGGAAAGTTTAACATCTCTGCCTTCTTCATCAAGCCCCATAATCTTTATACTTTCAGCCCTAACTACATTGGCCGTGTATTGGGGTATGCTAAGACACCCTTCCCTAATAAGTTTTTTTCGGCCAAAGGAGATAATTACCGGATTCAAAAGGATCAAAAGCCCCCTACCCCCTTTTTCCTTTGAGACATCCACGGCTATTACCCTCACGGCTTTCCCGATCTGCGGGGCAGAAAGTCCTACGCCGGGCGAAGAGGAAAGGGTGTCTTTAATGTCCCTTATAATCTCCTTTACATCCTTATCAATACAGGAGACCTCCTTGCAGATATTCCTTAAAAACGGGTCGGGATATTGTAATATCTTCTGAACAGACATGGAAGTTAAAGTTGAAGAGATTCGATCGGACGGATAGTAATATCAACATTAAGCCGTTTTTTTATCTCCGAAAGTTTCTTTTGGATATCTTCATGGTCAACATCCTCAGGCATGTCGGCCTCTATAACCATGGCATATAGGTCTCCTTTTTCGCCTCCAATGACCTTGGTCTTCATATCCGTAATGTTAACAGATCTGTCTGCAAGGAGAGACGCAACCTCAGAGATTATCCCCGGCCTGTCTATGCCGAAGATCGATATCACATAAGGGCTTGAGCCGGGCATCTCATCCCTTACCATCTCATCCTCTTGCAAAGGCTTTATATATACCTTAACCCCAAGAGAATTTTCCGTCTCTGAAAATGCCTCTCTTAAGCCCTGCGGCGCGATATCCTCGTTAAAGGACACAATAAGGATCATGGCAAATTCGCCTTCAAGTATGGTCATGCTTGAATCTTCAATATTGCCGCCCATCTCAAAAAGACGCTTTGATATTGAAGCCACTATGCCGGGCCTGTCCTTGCCCAGTATTGTCATAACCATTCTTACAGACGAAGCGTCCTGTAACATATCAAGCCTTTCCTTTTTGGATACGGATAAACATAAATCTGCCCCTATTTTTTTAGCAGTTCAAAAATAAGTCTTACCCCCACTCCGGTGGCGCCTTTGGGCATGCAGGCAGATGGCTTCTCTGCCCATGCAGTGCCTGCTATATCAAGGTGCGCCCACGGGGTGTCCTTAACAAATCTCTTTAAAAACATACCCCCAACAATTGTACCGGCAGAGCGGTTTCCCACATTCTTCATATCCGCCACATCGCTTTTTATCAGGTCATCATAATCATCCCAGAGCGGCAGTTCCCAGAGCCTTTCACCGGATCTGTCGCCGGCCTTTTTAAGCCTCTCAATAATACCCGGATCATTGCCCATAATGCCCACTGCATGGTTTCCAAGCGCAACGGTACAGGCGCCGGTAAGTGTCGCCAGATCGATCATAAACCTCGGTTTGTAACGAAGCCCATAGCTGAGCGCATCACAGAGTAGCATACGGCCTTCGGCATCGGTGCTTATTATCTCTATGGT
>JALXFI010000136.1 GCA_027069035.1 bacterium | reverse complement strand
TTAAATAGTGTATTCCTCGTAACCGGTACGGTCATAAAGAAAATCACCGAGAACACAGCAGTTAAGGATGTATTGCCAATTTCAAATCCTGCTATATCAGGTAAGGGTGCTATAGTACTGACAAGGCAATTTGGATGTAAGCAGAGGAATTCTGATGAGGAGAAACTTTGAGTGAGAGGTTATGACTTCTTATGAGGAGCTATTTGAGCACAATAGATTGGGTATTATTTCTGATATATTTTGCTTATGATGGAGTTTTAAGGAGAGTGGCTTATATTGTTTTAAAAAGAAGAGACCGGAAAAAGAGATTAAAAGCCTTATGGCAGGGGTTAAGGGATCTTAAAAGAAAGAGGTTTTATAAGGGGCCGCAGTGGCTGCATCAATTTAAAAGTACCGTGCAAAATGAAGTTTCGGTAGTTATGCTTCCTTATACGGAGAAAAGTCCATATTTAAAGTTGCTTTCTCAATCTTTGGAAAAACATGAGGTGCTTGTTGAAAAAAAAGGGCGATTTGATCCATTCTGGCTATGGTTAAATAAGGGACGTGTAAATCTGCTCCATTTTCATTGGCCCTCACTTTATTATCAAAGCAGAAAATATCCGGTGTTAACCCTATATCGGTTACCGTTATTTCTTTTTTCTATATGTTTTGCAAAATGTATTGGTTACAAAATTGTCTGGACAGTTCATAACCTATATCCCCATGAGTCTGTCCTTCCGGTTCAACTGAATCGGTGGCTGAGAAGGTTGTGGGTACGGCAAGCTGTGTCTAAAATGATAGTTCATAGTCCTTCGGCTTCAGAAATAGTGAAGGAAGAGTTTAAAACAGATAAGCCTGTGACCGTAATACCCCATGGCCATTTCCTGGAAGCCTTTCCCAATAATATCAGCAAAGAAGTTGCCAGAGGAATGATTAATGTCCCGAAGGAAAGTTTTACGATACTTTACTTTGGAGTTATAAGAGCATATAAAGGTGTTGAGATATTGCTTGAAACTTTTATAAAGGTAAAGGGTACAGAAGATGTTCTCCTTATTGTAGGGCAACCTTTAGACAAGAAACTCAGTCAGCATTTATCAACTATATCAAAGTCAGATTCCCGGATAAAAGTTTTCTTGACTTACGTTCCATCTGAAGATGTACAAATTTATTTTAATGCTTGTGATGTTGTAGTTTTGCCTTATAAGGATATCCTCACATCGGGTAATCTTTTACTTGCAATGAGTTTTGCAAAACCAGTAATAGTTCCTGCAATGGGTTGTATTGAAGATACGGTTGATTCGAGTTGCGCTATTTTGTATGACCCACATTCTGAGAGCGGATTGGAAGAGGCTATAAGTATGGCAAAAAAGAAGAATTTGAATGCAATGGGACAAAATGCGTATGAAAAGGCAAGGCTTTATGATTGGGATAGTATTGCAAAGAAGACCCTTGAGGTTTACAAAGAGGTTTTAAAATAGATATAATGCAAGACAGGAAAGATATTACAATTTCAGTAGTTATAGCCTGCTATAATGGAGAAAAGACCATTGCCCGCTGTCTGGAAGCCTTAATGAAACAGACCATCGATAAAAAATCCTATGAGGTGATTGTGGTTGACAGTTCCGATGATAATACACCCCGTGTCGTCAAACGGAATTTTCCGGATGTAGAGCTGATACACTTTTCTGAAAGAACCAGGACAGGACCTGCCAATACCGTCGGCATTAAAAAAGCTAGGGGAAAGTTAATTGCGCTTATTGCCGCTGATTGTATTGCAGAGCCTGATACGTTAGAGCGTATGGTAGAAGCTCATCAGGAAGGTGAATATGCGGCTGTAGGAGGGGCAATCGTAAACGGTACGCCATACAGCCCCGTAGGGTGGATTTATTACCTTACGGAATTCAGCGGATATACTCCATGGGACCCTAAGAGATTAGTTGAGCACTTTCCAGGAAATCATGGGTGTTACAAAAAAGAGACTTTTGAAAAGTTTGGTTATTATCATACAGGAAATTTTACGGCAGAAGACCGCGTTTTGAATACAGAAATTATAAATAAGGGTGGGAAACTACTTTTTGATCCATCTATAAAAGTGACTCACCTTAACCCAACGAATCTAAGCTCGTATCTAAATGCACAGCGCCGGCTTGGGTTCAGTTCGGCAATGGCAAGAAGAAGGGTGGAGGGCATAAAAGGTCAGTTCCTTGTAAAACACCCGTTTTTTATTCTTGGTCTCCCGTTTTATCGTTTTGGTGTTACCGTTATTAGATTGTTACGAAGAAACCTGACAGTCTTATTGATTTGCCGGAAGATCACCCCCGCCAAATCCAAGGTCATATCGCCGTTATCGACGAAGTAATGCTGGGCGAGCAGGCAGTGATGGTCCCTGACCTCGAACGCCTGACGCA
>JALXFI010000135.1 GCA_027069035.1 bacterium | reverse complement strand
CTCTTATGCTTGCATCCAACGGCAGACCTCCGCTTAAGATACTTGTTATCTTTATTGTCGGGACATTTCTTATGAGAAGCACAGGATGTGTGATAAATGATATTGCGGACAGGAATTTTGACGGCCATGTGGAAAGGACAAAAAACAGACCTCTTGCATCAGGCAAACTGACACTTAAAGAGGCAAAAGCCGTATTTATTATCCTTTCTCTTACGGCATTTGCCTTGGTGCTTCTTCTTAACCCGCTTACCATCGCCCTTTCCTTTGTCGGCATATTGCTTGCCATAATCTATCCCTTTGTTAAGAGGGTAAGTCACCTGCCGCAGATAGTACTCGGCATGGCCTTCGGCTGGGGGGCAATAATGGCATGGGCTGCGGTAAGGAATACGGTCGAGTTGCCTGCAATCCTTATATTCCTTGCCAACATCTTCTGGTCAACGGCATATGATACGATTTATGCCCTTATAGATATCGAAGACGATGTTAAAATAGGCGTAAAATCTACGGCAATACTCTTCGGCAAATATGTTTATCTTGCCACATTTTTATCCTTTGCCGGAGTCATAGCATTTCTCATGCTTCTTGGCATTTATGCCTCTCTTGGAAGACCCTATTTTGCCTCCGTTGCGGCGGCATTTGTCTTCTTTGTCTTTCAGGTATTTATAATAAAGATGTCTCCAAAAAGGGAGACCGCCTTTGCCGTCTTTGTCTTCAATATTGTTGTGGGCTCCATGATACTCTTTGGTTTGTCCCTTGATCTATCCCTTTAGATTAAATTAAATACGGTTGATTATGGCATATAAAGACTTAAGAGAGTTTGTATCGTTTCTTGAAAAAAAGGGAGTTTTAAAAAGTATCTCTGTCCCTGTGGACACCGATCTTGAGATGGCTGAGATAATGGACAGGCTGGTCAGGTCAGGCGGCCCCGCGGTTATCTTTGAAAAGGTAAAAGGGCATACAATGCCTGTTATCGGCAATCTTTTCGGCACTGAGGAGAGGGTTGCGTGGGGGCTTGGCGTAGAAGAAGGGGAACTTGAGGATATTGGCAAACTCATCGCCTATCTGCAAAGACCGGAACCTCCGAAAGGTCTGTGGGATGCCGTAAAAAAACTTCCCTTTTATAAACAGATATTGAGCCTGTCACCAAAAACGGTAAAGAGCGGACCATGTCAAGATGTTGTTTTAAAGGATAAAGACGTCGATATCGGCAGTCTTCCGATAATAAAATGCTGGCCAGGGGATGCGGCGACTCTTATAACATGGGGACTTGTCGTTACTCAAGCCCCTGATGGCGGCCCCTTTAATGTTGGGGTCTACAGGATTCAGCCCATTGACAGGGACAGGGTTATTATGAGGTGGCTTAAACACAGGGACGGCGCAAGACACCAAGCTCTATGGGAGAAAAAAGGCTGGCCCATGCCTGTTGCCGTTGTTATAGGATGCGACCCGGCAACGATCATTGCAGGCGTTACCCCTGTGCCGGAGAATCTCGGAGAGTTTACCTTTGCAGGGATTTTGAGAAAAAAACCGGTTGAGCTTGTAAAGTGCAAAACAATAGACCTTAAGGTTCCGGCCTTGAGCGAGATCGTTATTGAGGCGGAGATAAGACATGATGAAACCGCAATGGAAGGCCCGTATGGAGACCATACCGGATACTACAACCAGGCAGAACGATTTCCTGTAATGCATGTAAAGGCGATAACACACAGAAAAGATCCATATTATCTTACCACTATAACAGGGCGTCCTCCAAAGGAAGACGCCATAATAGGGGTATGTCTCAACAGGATATTTCTGCCTACTTTAAGGCTCCATTTCCCTGAAGTGGCGGACTTCAGCCTTCCCATGGAAGCCGTATCCTATAGGATAGCAATCGTCTCTATAAAAAAACAGTACCCGGGGCACGCAAAGAGACTCATGATGGGCATATGGGGTATGCTAAGGCAATTTCTCTATGTAAAATACATCATTGTCGTTGATGATGATATAGATGTGCATAACTGGGATGATGTTGTGTGGGCGCTTGCAACAAGGGTCGATCCAAAAAGGGACACGCTTCTTATAGAAAATACCCCTATAGATTATCTTGATTTTTCCTCGCCGGTTGCAGAGCTTGGCTCAAAGATGGGCATAGACGCCACTATGAAGAAGAAACCGGAGGTGACAAGGGAGTGGGGTGAAAAGATCGAAATGGAAAAGGCCATAGTGGAGCTTGTTGACAGGAGATGGAAGGAATACGGATTGTAGATAATACGTCCCCAATTTAGTACCCAATACTATTTTAGTTTTCACCCGGAAAGGGTTCTTTTTCGCAACTCTAAAGTCAATCTTCAGGTTTGTTTGTGCGGCATACTTTAGTGTGTTTCCGCACAAACCTTCGATTTCCTTGACCTT
>JALXFI010000134.1 GCA_027069035.1 bacterium | reverse complement strand
GATGTTTCCCTATCCGATAATTGATAGCGCACTGGTAAGTGAGGTCTATGAAATCAGGAAATATGGAGAACCTGCTTTCGTAGCTGTTCCAAGCCGTCCGGTCACCTATGATGAGAAGGCACTACTTAATAAGCTTAGAGAGTTAAAACCTGTACTGAAAAAGGCAAAAGAGCCTGCTATTTCCCTTAAAGATCGAGCATATCTCATTCTTCATATACTCCGTTCTATCTTATCTATAAAGTTATTATTGCAAGGTATTTCAGGAGAAGAGCGACTTAATAATGAATTGAAAAAAATCGAAGAGATTGAGAGTCTAAGATTAGCTTCTAAAGGTATAGATGTTGAGATAGAAGAGATAAAGTTATTGAGACTTGTAGAGATGTCAGAGGAGTTGATTGATGGTTGCGAGGAAAAGATCAGAGGAAAAGAAAAAGGCAAGAAGTCAATACATACAGAAGGCAGTTCACGAGATATTATATTGTGATACAGACTCGGAAGAGCATCTAATATACACGCAGAGGCTTGAAAGAATATCCAGTCGATCAAACCTGAGTCCTCTTGACTTCGAGATTGACAGAGATGTAGCAAATGAGTTTGAGAAAAGGGTAAGGAGATTATTGACAGGTAAAGATGCAATTAATAAGAGCCTTGTTTTTTATAGGATTTTAACATTCCTCGAAAAAGAGCCGCTCTCCGAAGAAGCACTAATACATACCTTAGAAGATTATTCAATGGATTGTTGTAAAAAGAACTTGAAGGCATTGGTTCTCTCAGGTTTTCTTGAACAAAATCAAGATATTTACAAACTATCTGTGAAAGGTAAAAAGTTGTATAGACAATCCAGATGAATTGTGCAATAATATCCAATATCATTTAAATAGTTGGATATATTTGAGCTATGGCTTTATATATACTTAAATTTTTATACCCCTTGATTATGGAGGGGGAAATGAGCACGACAGGTATTGCTAAGTACCTGAATTGCTCACAATCTCACGTATCTCATGGGCTGAAGATGCTGGAAGAACTTGAACTTGTCCGGCATCCCTCTCCATACCGCAAGACCTGGATTGTCAATTCTGACAACAGCCTGATTTCTATACTGGAATCTCTATTCATAGCCTCTAAAGGTGATAGAGAGTTGATACACTTATTGTCGATTCCTTCCATCATTAAAGTGGGTACGCTTCTAAGTAAGGAAGGACAACTTACTATTCCTGCCCTTTTAAATAAAACAAAGCTATCGAGAAATACATTAATAAAAACCCTTGAATGCTTTGTAGAGAAAGGAATAATAAATAAGGTTAATGGAAACCCCAACCGCTATTATCCAATAAATCAGATTAAAACAAAGCTGTTTTTTGAGGCTTGTAAGAAAATACAGTCGGTCACTGCGTTAAAAGACAGAAAGAACAACTTCAGGAGACTAAACATAGAACAACTGCTTAAAAAGATTCAAAGAGAAGAGTCGGTCTTGATTCTTATACAATATGGTTCCGCAATACGTGGAAAAGAGGATAAACTTAGTGATGTTGACCTATTTGCAGTTGTAAGAGATAAAATTGCCAGAGGAGATTTGATCCATAAATACAGGGACAATAGGCTTGATCTAAATGTACTATCTAAAAAGGGTTTTATAGAGACCATACGGAAAGAACCACATTTTGTTCATCAATTGAGAGACGGTGTCTTTCTTAAGGGGAAATCACTTTTCATGGCTGCTATTGAATGAAGGTTAAACAAAGGATTGTACAGATCATTACTCAAGAACCGGTAAAAGGATATGGCAACTCTTTAAGGGGTTATATAGCCAATAGATATCCTGATATCGAACTGGTACACAATCACAGAAAGGACGGCAGTCTTATCTATATTTTTCCAAGGATTCAGTACAAAGTAATAAGTGGCACCCCTTTTCTTATCGGTATCGAAGAGGGAGTAGATATAGTTCGGGCAATTGAAGAGGAGCTAAATGAGGTTGAGATTGGTTCTGAGGTGTATCCTATAATTAAAAAAGTAAGCATTGAAGAGGAGGTTTGCTTTGGTATCTCTGAGCATCAGGTCAGATACAATGTAATATCTCCCTGGTTGGCGTTAAATGAAGAAAATTATAAAAGATATAATTTGTTGAATAGCCAGATAAAAAAGATAGGATTGTTGAAAAAAGTCTTAACGGGCAATCTGCTTTATCTTTCTAAAGGGATAGGATATGTGGTATTGGAGCAGATTAAAGTAAGTGAGCTTAAAATTAAAGAAAGAGAAACTTACCTCAAAGGGACCCCCATGCTTGGCTTCCTTGGCACCTTCTCTGTAAACTTTGAAATCCCTGACTACTGGGGGATAGGGAAGTCGGTTTCAAGGGGGTTTGGGACGATAATAAGAACATAGATGGGGAA
>JALXFI010000133.1 GCA_027069035.1 bacterium | reverse complement strand
GGCACCACCTTGCGGGCGATGGCCCCCGCCGCCACCCGCATGGCCGTTTCGCGCGCCGAAGAGCGCCCGCCGCCGCGATAGTCGCGGATGCCGTATTTTTCGAAATAAGCCAGATCGGCATGGCCGGGTCGAAACTTATCCTTGATGTCGCCATAGTCCTTGGAGCGCTGGTCCTTGTTCTCGATCAGCAGCCCGATGGGGGCGCCCGTGGTCACCCCCTCGAAGACCCCGGAGAGGAACTGCACCTGGTCGGGCTCGCGCCGCTTCCGGAAAGCGAGGCGACAAAGGTTGAGATAATAAGGGGACCTAATATTGCTGCGCTTCCTGAATTTAAACCCCTTCCTGAGTGCATCGAAGGAGAGGTTCTTCTTCATTTGCCGGATGATATAACAACGGATCATATACAACCCGCCGGCAAATACCTTCCGTTAAGGTCTAATGTACCGGAATATGCCCGTCAGGCAACATTTGTCCAGGTTGATCCAACATTCCCGAAACGCGCCGAAGAGTTGAGAGACTCTGGCGGTTACGGTTTTATCATAGGAGGTGAGAATTACGGTCAGGGCTCAAGCCGTCAACATGCAGGCCTATGCCCGATGTTTTTGGGGGTTAAGGTGGTTATTACAAAATCTTTTGCAAGGATACACCTTGCAAACCTAATAAATTTTGGAATTCTGCCATTTACATTTGAAGATAAGACTGATTATGACAAGATAAAACAAGGCGATAAAGTCAAGGTTAAGACAGACGGGCTCAAAGGCAAGCTTGATCTTGTTGTAGACGGTGGAATAAAGATCAGGTTAAAGCCCGCATTCTCAGAGAATGATATTCCCGTCCTTGCGGCCGGAGGGGCGCTTGCAGCGGCATAAAAATTGGTAGATACGCATGATACGTATGATGCGGGATATAATATACATTCTATGAGCACCCAAAAACAAAAATGTATTATTACTTAAATAACCGGAGGTTATAAAAATGCATAGAAAAGGTATCGATAAGTTTCCTTATTATGTGGGTATAAGGTCGCTTTCGGAGATCGCAACAAAAGATGACCGAGTGTGTGTTCTTAACATACTGGGAACCGAAAGTTCAAAGGTTAACCCAATAAGTCACGAATTTTCAGGAGGCAATGTGGTCTTTGGCACAGGCCCGGGCAAGTCGGGAAAGTTTCTTGAAACAAGCGTTGGCAATATTCCTGTATACAACTCCATACGGGAAGGCAGAAGGGCGGGGCATAAGTTTAATACCGCTGTTATTTATCTTCCACCGGCTGCCGTAAAAGATGGAGTCGCTGAGGCTGTTAAAGAAAACCCTGACCTTGAAAAGGTTGTGATAGTCAGCGAGAAGGTCTCTGTAAAGGACTCAAGGACTATCAGGGCGATATGCCAGACCAATGGAATAGACCTTTTCGGGGCAAACTGTCTTGGGGTGGCCGATGCATGGAATCAGGTAAGGATCGGTGGCGCCCTTGGAGGCGGCAAGCCTAACGAGTCTCTTGTAAAGGGTTCTGTTGCCATATACTCGAACTCGGGAAATTTTACAACGACTATAGCCGTTTACCTTCTTACAAAAGGGTGGGGTACAACCACATCCATATCAAGCGGTAAGGATGTGTATATACACTATGGGCCTAAAGAATTCTTTTATGCCCTTGACAATGACGACAGATCAAAGGCCGCCGTACTGTATATTGAGCCGGGCGGCTATTATGAGAACAGCCTTGAAATAAATAAACCGACGGTTGCCTGTGTTGTAGGGCGCTGGAAGGCCAAACTCAGCAAGGCATGCGGACATGCAGGTTCTCTTGCAGGCTCAGGCGATGATGCACTGGCCAAAGAAAAGTGGTTTATGGAAAAATTCAATGTTGATGGGATTTACACTCCTGAAACCCCTGTCTTCTCAAAAAAAGGCGCTGTTGTTACCAATATAGCCTATATACCTGAAGCGCTCACAAAGGTTATGGAATCAAACGGCATAAAATCGGATTTTGAGCCAAAAGGCGACCTTTCTCTTAAATGCTGGTTTGCCAACAACCAGAATATAACACTTCCTAAAAGCCTTGATGTCCCGGTAGTCGAAGCGGTTGAACCCTATAACAAACAGATAGAAGTCGTAAATCGCCAGTTAGGAGCTCAATTTCCAAGACAGACGCTGAAAGATGCAAGCGGGGCATCCATGATGGATCCTCAAACACAGGTTACAAAGGTCCACAATGTGTCTGTCCTTGACGCAACGAGGCACGCATTGGAATCTAATCTTGTCTTTTCACTTATAAAGGAACATCCTGACGAATATAGAAAAAAACTTGCCAACCTTGTTTTTAATGCCTCTGTCAATCTGCGTAACAATGATGCGCTTACTGCTTCCGATGCTGCACGAAAGGCTGAAAATTCTCCAAACACAATACTTTCGGCAGGAATATCTACAGTCGGAAGGGGCAGTGTTAACGGCGCTCTTGAAGCATCTTCCGCGCTTATCGATATATTTCGTGACCAAAGAATATCAGATCCAACGGACAGCTTTGATGTGTCGGCTTTGGTAAGCAATACGTCGGTTGATAAAATCAAGGACATATTTCTTATAAAAGAAAACGATCCTCTTACGGAAAAGATGCTTGACATTATTGACGATTTTCATAAAAAATCCGTATTTATTGAATTTTGCAGAGGGATTGCAAAGAAATCAGGTTTATTTGTAAATCCCGATGCCCTTCTTGCCGCTGTTTGGCTTACGGTAGGCTGGGCTCCATTTATGAGAAAGAAGATATCAAACACAACATTGGTAAATCTCCCATGGTACTCAAAGATATTCAGCACACTGGTTGGATGCAGCGCATCATCTGAAAAACATGGGAAAAACACCTTTTGCGGCATATCCATAGACGAGATCATCGAAGAATGGAGTTTTACGGAAACGGCTTTTCTTGCTCTTGTAGGGCGCAGGCCTACAGAGATAGAACTCTTTGAGTTCTCTGTGCTTCTGGCACTTATAATATCAAACGGCCCCGGAACCATCTCGGCTCAGGGCTCAAAAGGCGCCGTAAGCGCAGACGGGCCTGAAAATCCTAAACGAGTGCAGATAAATAAGGCGTTTATCGGATTCTTAACGCATACGGGTTATGCCCACGGTGGCAATGGTTACGAATCCATAGAATTTCTTCTTGAGATATTTAAAGATAAGAATATCAAGTCTCCGGGCAACCCTCAGCATAAACTCAATCTTAAAAAGATCGCTTCTGATTTTGCCCAGTGGTACGGTGATTACAAGAAGAAGGAAAAGGCCGTTGGAAATATCGAGTATAAAAAAATACCATGTGTAGGACACCCGGTTTTTAAAGGGAAATCCGTCAATGTCGACCCAAGGGAGGCTTTTGTAAGCAAACTTCTTAAGGAGAGGAATTCATACAATCTATTCCTTGATTTCTATCACCACCTTGTTGATGCGCTCTTTGAAAACAATGTGACCAAGAATGTCTTCTGTGTAAATGTTGATGCGGTAATAGCCGTAATACTCTTAAAAATAGTATGGGAACTTTACAGCAATGGCAAGATAACCGAGAAAGATATTGAAAATGCAGCCTTTACTACCTTTCTCTTCGGCAGAATGATAGGTTGTGCGGCAGAAATCGACGATCATATCAACAGAGGCAAGAATATGGATACCAGAACCCCTGCAAGCAAGTGTTGTTTTGTAGGATAGCTTTATTATTTCATCTTATCTTGTATTTAGGCCATTTTAATAAATAAAGGAGGAGTTGATGGCGATACGGAGACCTACTATAAACTGGACAAAAACCGATGAGGCGCCTGCCCTGGCAACATGCTCTTTGCTTCCCGTTGTGAAGGTATTTACGGAGGCGGCGGGCATTTCCGTTGAAACAAAAAACATATCCCTTGCAGGGAGGATCCTCGCCAATTTTCCCGACTGCCTTGCGGATGAACAAAAGGTGCCTGACGACCTTGCCGAGCTGGGCAGTATGGCGGCAAACTTACCGGAGGCAAATATTATTAAATTGCCGAATATCAGCGCATCAATACCACAACTAAAGGCGGCTATCAAGGAACTTCAAACCAAGGGATATAATGTTCCCGACTACCCTGAAGAGCCAAAAGACGATGCTGAAAGAAAGATAAAGGCCCGATATGCCAAAGTGCTCGGCAGTGCGGTTAACCCTGTTCTCAGGGAAGGGAACTCGGATCGAAGGGTTCCTCCATCGGTAAAGAACTTTGCAAGAAAGCACCCGTATAAGATGGGCTCATGGAGTCCAGACTCAAAGACCCACGTGGCCTGTATGGATGACGGATGTTTTTATACCAGTGAAAAATCCGCAACCGTTTCAAGCTCCGGAGATGTCAAAATAGAGTTTGTTGCTGAAGACGGAAAGGCCATTGTTCTAAAGGAAAGTTTAACCCTTGAATCCGGAGAAGTCATCGATGCAGCGGTGATGAACCGCCGCGTTCTCCGTAAATTTATCGAAAAAGAGCTTGAAGATGCAAGAAAGAACGGCGTGCTCTTCTCTCTTCACCTTAAATGCACCATGATGAAGGTCCAGGACCCTGTCATATTTGGTGATGTGGTCAGTGTGTTTTTCAAAGGTGTATTTGATAAACATGAAGCTGTGTTTAAAGAACTTGGAGTCGATCCCAACAATGGATTGGGTGACCTTTATTCAAAGATAGCGACATTGCCGGAAAATCAAAGAACCGAGATTGAGGAAGATATTAAGGCCTGTTACGCTAAGCGGCCGGAACTTATGATGGTTAACTCGGAAAAAGGCATTACAAATCTCCACGCCCCAAATAATGTAATCATAGACGCATCCATGCCTGTTGTTATCCGTGAGGGAGGAAAGGCATGGGGCCCGGACGGAAAACTACATGATACCAAGGCAGTAATACCTGACAGAAGTTATGCCCCTATCTATCAAGAGGTTGTAAAAGATTGCAAGAACAATGGGGCATTGGATCCAAGAACGATGGGAAGTGTGCCTAATGTGGGTCTTATGGCAAAAAAGGCGGAGGAGTACGGCTCACACGACAAAACATTTAATGCCCCCGGCAACGGAAAAATCCGTGTGGTTGACGAAACCGGCAGGGTATTGCTTGAGCAGGACGTGGAAGAAGGGGATATCTTCCGTATGTGTCAGGCAAAGGATTCGGCAATACGGGACTGGGTAAAGCTTGCTGTAACAAGGGCACGTGCGACGGGGGCGCCTGCCGTGTTCTGGCTTGATAAAAACAGGGCACATGACGCTCAACTCATTGAAAAAGTTGAGCGTTATCTAAAAGATCACGACACAAACGACCTTGACATAAGGGTTGAATCCCCCGAAGATGCCATGCGTTTTTCTCTTGAGCGCATAAGGCAGGGGAAGGATACCATTGCGGTTACCGGAAATATACTCCGTGATTATTTAACCGATCTTTTTCCAATCCTTGAGGTGGGAAGCAGCTCCAAGATGCTGTCCATCGTGCCCCTTATGAAGGGCGGTGGGCTTTTTGAAACAGGAGCCGGTGGTTCCGCGCCAAAGCACGTTCAGCAGTTTCTGGAAGAAGGGTATTTGAGATGGGATTCCCTTGGCGAGTATCTTGCGCTTGCGGTATCCTTAGAACATGTGGCAAACAGTTTTAATAATGAAAAAGCCCGCATACTGGCAGAGGCGCTGGATCAGGCAAACACCAAGATACTCGAGTACAACAGGGTGCCTGCCCGTAAGCTTGGCAAACTGGATAATAGAGGAAGCCATTTTTATTTTGCCCTGTACTGGGCGCAGGCGCTGGCCGAACAGGATAAAGATAATGATCTTAAAAGGTATTTTGCTGAAATAGCCAAGAAACTTGAAAACAGTGAAGAAAGGATTATAACTGAACTTACAGAAGCACAGGGCAGCCCTCAGGATATAGGCGGATATTATCTCCCTGACCCTGAAAAGACATCAAAGGCAATGCGCCCAAGCCCAACCTTTAACACAATAATTGACGCTTTCAATTAATCAGAAAAAATGATAAGAATTAAGAATGTGGATATACAACTTTTAAGACAATATCATAAGTGAAAAAAAAAGCCTTTCCAAAAAAACTCTTGTTTATTGTCCTCTTGATCGTTGTAATTGCATTGCTTGGGAGACAGGGGTTTGTTAAACTTTACAGACTGTCCCAAGAAAAAAATAGTATCGTAGCAGACAACAGGCTTCTTAAAATAGAAAACCATAAACTTGCCGAGCAGATAGAGAAGTTAAAAAAAGATGACAAGTACCTTGAAAGGATCGCTCGGGAAGAGCTTGGCATGATCGGTAAGAACGAAACCGTATATCAATTTGAAAAATAGCCGATTTCAAATCCCGCTATCGCGGGATTTGGGATAACGGTTTGTCTTGACAGAGCATGACAAAAGTGTTATTAAACAGTAATTTGTAGGCGCGTAGCTCAGGGGGAGAGCGCTACCTTGACACGGTAGAGGTCGACGGTTCAAAACCGTCCGCGCCTACCAGGCAAAAGAGATTAGGCTCTGAAATAATATAATAGGTGCATTTACCCAAAAAAGTATCTTGGGAGGTAAAGGCTCAAGATACTTTTTTATTAACGCCTTGATGCGGATGACTGATGGAAAAATCTGAAAAAAAGATTACGCTTATCTCCCCTGAAGGATTGGAAAAAAACTATGATTGCGGTGTGACTTCCGCAGAGTTTATAAATGATCTGGAGATGTCCGAACAAAACAAGATCGTTGCGGTTAAGATTAATGGAGCGCTTTTCGATCTTTCTTCGCCGATATACAAAGATGCTCAAGTTGAATTTATTTTTCTGGATTCACCTGAAGGGCTTGAGATATACAGGCATACAACTTCACACATAATGGCTCAGGCCGTTAATGATATATTTAAGAATGTCTCTCTTGCCATCGGGCCGGTGATTCAGGACGGTTTTTATTATGATTTTGACATCCCAGACCATACATTTGTCCCTGAAGACCTTGAGAG
>JALXFI010000132.1 GCA_027069035.1 bacterium | reverse complement strand
CTTCGAAAGGGTTTTTTATATCCCGAAATATAGTTTTGCCATCGTGAAATATCCGGGATGTCTTCCCATGCATAAGTTTTTCGGCGCTTACGATATCGGCGCCAAAGGCATACCCTATGGACTGATGACCGAGGCAGACCCCCAAGATAGGTATCTTGCCTGAAAACGCCCTGATAACATCAACCGATATGCCTGCCTTTTCAGGCGTGCATGGTCCGGGTGAGATGACTATTTTAGAGGGTCTAAGAGATTCTATATCCGATAAAGATATCCTGTCATTCCTGTAAACCCTTACGTCCTCGCCCATCTCTCCAAGGTACTGGACAAGATTATACGTAAAAGAATCGTAATTGTCTATCATCAAGAGCATATTTATTTCAGCCCTTCCCCGGCCATCTCAACCGCTTTTAACATACCTCCGGCCTTGTTCAAGGTCTCTTCAAACTCCGTCTCAGGCACCGAGTCGGCAACAATACCCGCACCGGCCTGAACATATATATTATCATCCTTTATGACAATGGTTCTGATGGTAATACACATATCCATATCGCCCGAAAAGCCGAAATATCCCACAGCCCCGCCATACACACCCCTCCTGTTCGGCTCCAACTCCTCAATTATCTCCATTGCCCTTACCTTTGGCGCGCCGCTAAGTGTTCCTGCCGGGAAACATGCACGGAGTACACTGAAGGCATCTTCTCCTTCCTTAAGGGTCCCCGTTACATTTGAGACGATATGCATCACATGAGAATACCTTTCTATGCCCATAAGTTCGTCTACCTGAACGGAACCGGAGCGGGCAACTCTTCCGACATCATTTCTTCCAAGATCAACAAGCATGATATGTTCCGCTATCTCTTTGGGGTCATTAAGTAGCTCTCTTTGAAGCGCACTATCCTCATCCTCGTCCTTTCCCCTTGGCCGGGTACCCGCTATCGGTCTGGTAACGATTTTATCCCCTTCAAGTCTTACAAGTATCTCCGGCGACGAGCCCACAAGCACGGTATCCTCAAACCTTAAAAAAAACATATACGGTGATGGGTTTATAACCCTTAGCGCCCTGTAAATATTGAATGGATCGGCATCAAGAGGGGCATTAAGGCGCTGAGAGAGGACAACCTGTATTATGTCACCCTTTCTTATATAACTTTTCGCCCTGTTTACGGCATCGATAAAACTTGCCTTATCTATATTACTCTTAAAACCAACATCACCTTTTTTAACTTCTCTCAACGTATCTTCCTGATACAATGGGGTTTTAAGCTTCTCTATCACATCGTCTATCCTTTGAACCGCTTTTTTATACAACGCTTCCTTATCCCCTTCGCCGGAATAAAGGTTTGCAACAATCTTTACCTTGTGGCTCAGATTATCAAATATAAGAAGTGTATCGGGGATCATAAAAAAAGAATCGGAAAAATCTATATCCCTTTCCGCAAGCTCAGGCAGGTCTTCAAAGAACCTTACGACATCATAACCCAGATAACCCACTGCGCCGCCATAAAAACGCGGGAGTCCTTCGGTATAAACAGGTTTAAACCTCTTAAGCAATCTTTTTAATAATTCAACAGGGTCGCCTTCAAGCAACTCCGACTTGCCATTCTCAATAATCTCAACCCTGTTTGCCTTACTCTTAAATATAACCTTGGGATCGATACCGATAAAGCTGTATCTGCCCCATTTTTCGCCTCCCTCTACACTTTCAAACAAAAAGGCAGTTCCGCCGTAATCGACCTTTTTAAAGGCCGACACAGGGGTATCCATATCAACAAATATCTCTTTATAAACAGGGATAAGGTTTCCGGCGTCGAACCCTACCGGCAGGTTATCCTTAAGATAGTTAAATGTAGACATATGGTTAAATAAGTTTCAGAATTGGCGCTAATTAGGCCAATTTAGCATAGTGTATATTAAGGTGTCAAGATAATGGAAATACCCCGAATTTCGCGATAGCGGAATTTAAAATTGGCAATACATCCTTAACCGCCGTGTTTTCGTGATTTCCCCCTTTACCATACCAACGAAATGCACCTTAAAGCCGTAAAACCATCTGCAGCCTTACATTTCAGGCATTTTAGCAATTTACCCAAAGATACATACCTTTTTTGGATTAGTAAAATAAAGCAATAAAAAAGGCCTCATCGATAAATCGCATCTTTGAGGCCTTAAAGGTTCAGACAGATATTATTAAATTATTCTTTGTTTACATTGGTTGCCTGAGGGCCTTTTGCACCCTGAACAATATCGAATTCCACCCTGTCGCCTTCTCCAAGACTTTTGAATCCCTCTCCCTGTATTTCAGAAAGCTCAGATACCTCCCCACATCCTCAAGGACTTCAGGGGTGCTGTAAACGTCAACTCTCGTCTGGACTCTGTAGAATTCTCCGAAGCCCGCGAAGTGATCGTAG
>JALXFI010000131.1:410-2416 GCA_027069035.1 bacterium | reverse complement strand
CTTGCTTATTGACTCATACCAGAGAAAAATAGATTATCTAAGGGTATCGGTTACGGATAGGTGTAACCTAAGGTGTGTCTACTGCATGCCTGCAGAAGGTATAGATACTATGAGCTGCAAAGATATCTTGAGTTATGAGGAGATGATAAGGATTATCAGGGTTGCCGCCGCTCATGGAGTAACAAAAGTCAGGATTACCGGCGGCGAGCCCTTGGTACGTAAAAATATATCAAATTTTATTAATAAAATAAGTAAGATAAAAGGTATTAAAGATCTGAGTCTTACTACCAACGGGGTTCTTCTCAAAAACTTTGCACGAAATTTGGCCGGCGCAGGGCTTAAAAGGGTCAATGTGAGTCTTGATTCGCTTAATCCCCAGAAATACGAGAAAATTACGCTAAGTGATCATATCTACCGCGTTTTTGAGGGGCTGGAAGAGGCGGAAAAGCTGGGCCTTACTCCTGTTAAGATCAATGTTGTGATCATAAAAGGTTTAAATGATGATGAGATTGTTGATTTTGCGATGCTTACAAAAAAGAAACCGTATCATATACGTTTTATTGAATACATGCCGTTTAATGCTCAGGAAGACTGGAATATACATAAATGTATTTCATCTTCAGAGATAATAACGGAGATAAACAGGTTTCAGAAGATATTTCCGGTTGAAAGGAAAGGAGAAGTGGCCGGACCTGCCAACAATTATAGATTTGAAGACGGAGTTGGCGAGTTGGGTTTTATAAGCCCTATATCAGATCATTTCTGTTCTTCGTGCAACAGGCTCAGGCTTACGGCGGATGGAAGACTCAGGACGTGTTTGTTTTCTGATGATGAGATTAATATAAAATCATTTATGCGAGAAGGATGTTCTGATGAAGAACTTGAAAGAGTCCTGTTTGGAGCGGTAAAGACCAAGCCGAAAAATCATATTATTGGGGAGAACCTTTTTAAGAAGTGTACGAGGAGTATGACGCTGATAGGCGGCTGAGAAGGGAATAACTTAAGAGAAGTGATAATCCGCGAGAATCCGTCTTTATCCGTGGCTAAATTGTTTTTTTAGGACACAGATTTACACGGAAAAAACAGATAAAAGATGTTATCTCTCGGAGAGTCGAGAGTCTTAGACTGAAGGATAACAGATATTCCGGAAAAAGTGAAAACTAAAATACCTTTCTGCTGTCCAACAGTATTGTTACCGGCCCGTTGTTTGTAAGTTCCACTTCCATATCCGCCTTAAATACGCCCTCTTCAATTACTACATCCATCTTCTTGAGTTTACCTACAAGTTTCTTGTAAATCTTCTTTGCCGTTTCAGATTTTTCTGCCTTTGCAAACGACGGCCTCCTTCCTTTTCTTACGTCTCCAAGCAATGTAAACTGCGATACAATGAGGATGCCCCCTTTTACATCCTTTACGCTCCGGTTCATATTGCCGTCTTTATCATCAAATATCCTGAGGTTAATTATCTTTGATACCATATATTCGATATCAGTTTCGTTATCGCCGCCTTCAATGCCCACAAAGACAACCAACCCTTTAGATATGCCGCCGCTTATTCTATTCTCTACCCTTACGGCTGCATTATTGACGCGCTGGATAACCGCTCTCATTTTAATATAACCTCTACCTCCTCTCCTTCTTCGATCTGTAGAAGTATTGCGGCGCTCTTGCCGAAACAGGCTACTTCAAGGTAACCGCCGCTTCCTATGAGCGCGGCTGGCGCAGTATTTTTTACGTCAATATATGAACTTGACAAACCGTTTATCCCATACCCCTTAATACGTACTTCTATGTGTTTATGGTTTTTTATATCTGTGTCTTTAATGTTTGTGATTAGATTTCCAAATGAATCGATATATATTACATTGCCTTTAATGCTTCTGTGTTTTTTTGAAGGGCGTTTGATATCCAATAGATATGGTTTTTTGATTGTATCTCCCATATCCTCCAGATCTTTTCCAAGGCTCAAATGAGCCGCTGCCGGGGCAAATATGTCCCTGCCGTGA
>JALXFI010000131.1:0-400 GCA_027069035.1 bacterium | reverse complement strand
CCGTGAAATGTAGAGCTTATTTCTTTTAAGAAGAAGTCTTTCTTTGTAAGACAGACTGCCTTTTTTATCTCTTCCTCTTCTAAAACAAATGAAAAGATGCCGTTGTCAGGACCTACAAAGGTATACCCCCCGGCCTTTATTGCTATGGGTTTCCTGCTGCCGCCGACACCCGGGTCAACTACGGCAAGGTGTATCGTGCCTTTAGGGAAAAACTTATAAGACCGAAGAAGGGTAAAGGCGCCTGCAGATATATTTTGCGGCGGGATAAGGTTGGTTATATCTATGATCTTTGCGTTTGGGTTTATGGAGAGGATGACGCCTTTCATAATCCCTGCATAAGGGTCTTTGAGGCCAAAATCGGTTGTAAGTGTTATGATGGGAGCCATGGGCACTAATTGGT
>JALXFI010000130.1:1763-2424 GCA_027069035.1 bacterium | reverse complement strand
ACCTTTATTTATCCCCGCCTCGACCATCCTCACATCCGTTATAATATCGGCTCCGTTTAAGATGGCATAAACGGCCGCTTCTATCGGGCGGTTTCCAAAAACGATTAAATCTGCGTACTCAAAGTCTGCGGTAGCGTGTACAACCCTCTTTACTACAGGCAGTTCCATGGAAGAAAACTTAGACTCATCAAGTTCCCTGCCGATTATACTGAAACTTTCTTTTTCGATAGGGTGCTGTGGAAAATCCGTTTCAGAACACGTATCAAACGCATATAAAATCCCATCCTTATTACTTTCTCCTGCCGGCCTTAAGTCCCCTCTGAGCGCATCCTCAATCCTTTCTACGGCAACCTCTACAAGCTTATCATGAGTGCCAAGATTAGAAGCAAGCACAATATCAAGCTCCGGGCATCTTTCCTTCACGTCCTTTATCTCTCCCGGAAGGTCTTTTGTAACGTGGGCGCCCATATAAAGAAAATACGGGTGAACGATTATGCGCCTTACCCCTTTATCTAAAAGGATATTCACCGCTTCTTCAAAATTAGGATGTTCAAACTGAAGAAAGGCGTGCTGAACAATGCCGTAACCTCCGGCATCCTTTACCCTGCCTGCAATATCTATCAAGGTTGTGTTTGCATGCGCGACATGACTGCCGTGACCA
>JALXFI010000130.1:0-1753 GCA_027069035.1 bacterium | reverse complement strand
TCCCGACCTTCGATATGAAAAAAGCCGGGACTAATATATCTCACACATTAATCCTCACCTTCTTTACCATCGAAGAGCTTTGTGAGGCTCATCCAGGCAGGTCTCCTGACTTGTGGTTCATCCTACTCTCTGCGCCTTCCCAAAATACAGTTTAGACATCTTACGTAATGTCCAAATTTCTTCAGTGGCTAAAGTACAGATTTCGTCCCCACTCACAGTGGCGGGTCCGTACCCGATTCTCACGGGCTTCCCTTTTCACCCGACTTTCGAAAATAAAAGCAAGGGCACCTGGATACATTATTAAACTTGCCGATTAATCTTTACATTACAAAGATGTTAAAGTCAAGTAAAAATCTACCCAAAAACCTATCTCTGTTCTGGGGCTTTATTCACTTTCTGTGTCTTCAGTGACTTCTGTGGTTAAAGTCTTCAGAGTCTTCAGTGGCTATCCTGCAGCCCGTAACATTTTTTTATTCAATTCTCTTGTAAAATAAAATTTTCTATTTTATTATAGAGCACGCTTAAAAAATGTTGACGCCCATTAAACTAACTCTTCGAGAATCATAATTTCCTTTGCATGTAGGCGCAACCATAATATCTCAAAAACCAAGGGTTTAACATGCGGTATCTTCTTTATCTCTTTATCGTCCTGTTTACCTCTTTTTTTGTAACACGCTTTGTTCTCCAGCCTCTTTACAGTATAGCCTCAAAGATTGACCTTTACGACTATCCGAATAAGAGAAAGATCCATAAAAGCCCCACACCTTTGATGGGCGGCCTTGGTATGTTTGCAGGCCTTTTTGTGAGTTCTCTTGCGTTTATTCCTATTTCAAACCTGACAGGTTTTTATATAGGAGTTGTTTTGCTTGTATTGATTGGGTTTATGGATGATTTAAAAGGATTAGGACACAGAAGTAAATTTCTCTCGCAGATACTTGCCGCACTGTTTGTGATCTACCTGAGCAATTCAAGGCTTCTCACTTTCGGAGACCTTATCGCCACCGGAAATATAGATCTCGGCATCCTGTCCATACCCCTTACCATATTCTGCATAGTGGGTGTAATAAACTCAATAAATATGATCGACGGTCTTGACGGTCTCGCAGGCGGCATTGCCTTTATTGCATTTATTACTTTTGCAGCGCTTTCATTTATAAACGGGCAGCCAGAGTTAATGCTTTTAAGTATTGCATTAAGCGGAGCCTGTCTTGCTTTCTTAAAGAAAAACTGGCACCCTGCAAGCCTCTACATGGGCGATGCGGGCAGTCTTCTCCTTGGGTTCTCTCTTGCCTTTTTATCGATTGCCATAACACAGAAAGAAGGAGGCATTGTAAGACCTGTTGTGCCTTTATTGATACTATCCGTTCCAATAGTGGATACCGTAACCATTATGACCAGACGCGCTCTAAACGGAAAAAATCCATTTCTGGCAGACAAATTCCATCTTCATCATATACTATTAAAATATGGAATGGATAAAACAACGGCCGTAAAATTTATCCTGACCCTGACCGCTCTGTTTTCATTTGTCGCCGTTGCAGGCACGTTTTACAGGGTTCAAGATTACTACCTCTTTTTAATCTGTATTATCTATTTTGCAATAGTATTGATAAACTCATTCTTCATCAAAAATATGGTGCGGCTAAAGATGAAAAGAAGGTTGGCTCTCAAGATAAAAAGCGAAGGGATCTAATCTTAGTCGGCCACGAATAAACACGAATCTTCACGAATATATCTTAGCCCATTTTGTGTT
>JALXFI010000129.1 GCA_027069035.1 bacterium | reverse complement strand
GTGGTTTTTCTTTGCCGGGTCAATTTTTCAGGATTTTAGGTTAAGTTTAAACATCCTTTTCCATTTGTCAAACTGTAATGTTTCTTACAATAGAATTGACTTTCTTTGCAAACATTGAAGCATAAAATTATGAATCCTTACCAATAAAATTACATATTTCTTCAAAAGTATCAGCTGCCTTTGGTGACCATCTTATCTTTTTAACCATTTTTTTATCCGCTTTTCTACTTCTTCATGAGAGATTCCCTTACCCTCATCCAACTGTTTTAATCCCTCATCTACTTCGTATCGAAAATATAGTTCTGCCATAATATCTTCAACAGAAGTATCTTGAGGCATATTTTGAATCATTGTAATTACTTTTTCCTTTATAGCTTCCATAACTCCCTCCCATTAATTTTATTATATTTTAGCATATTTTGAATCAAGATGTAATTTTTGAGTGTGTGTTAAAGTTAGTTGAAATTTAGAGTAGCGGCTTCTGAAATGGTATTGATTTAAATATTTTAAAAACCATTTAAAGGAGGAGCCGGCATATTAAGAAGGTATTACGAATTGGAAAGGATATCAAGTCAAGAAGAGCAAAGGTAGAGGAGTACTTAACTATCCTCTGCCAAATCACAAACTGTTAACACAATTCGTGACTAATACATTATAGGACTGTTTTATCCCTTGACTAAGGGAGGCCATATATGTGTTATATTCTATTGAAATGCCGTTAAAAAATCATTGAAACTTCTAATATGACCAGTAGTTCGAAAACGTTCTACAACCTTCTGAAAATATTTCTCATGTAATAGCGCACTAGGATTTTTCTTTGAATAGGTCAGGTTCTTATATTTATCATTTAATAATCGTCGTAAATATAATTTAGCAAATTGTGCTCTATTTAAATTCTTTGGTCTATATGGTGGGAGTAATTCAGGATCATTTCTTAGAACATCAAAGTACTGTATAAATGTTTTAAGTTCTGTATTTTTAGGGTTCCTTGACACAATTACTTTATTGCCAAGTCCCCATGTCTCTAAACAAAAATGCTGAATAATTATGTTATAATTTATATGAAGATTTGATGATTCGATTACTTCCTGTACCTCTTCGAATTTTTCTTGATATGTCATATCTTCAGAATCGATGGCAACAACTAACTTATCAATTTTATTTTCATATACATCTATGGTAGCATTTTTAATGACCTCAAAATAATTAGGATAACCCATACCAGAAATTATGAAAATAGAATTATCTACCAATTCATCTAAATAATTAACGATATTCAAATCAGGGCGATAATATTTTATCCATTTTGCGTAAACTTTTTTCTCTCCGACTTCTCCCTCCACTATAAGATATATCTTCACAACTGATCTCCAGTATATAAAGGATCATTTATAAGCTGTACGAATGCCTTTTGTTTTGATTTGCCATATCTTTCTTTTAATTCAGAACCATTTTTAACCACAACAGATGAGCCTTCGCGGTGAAATATTCTCCAATACTCGACTGGCATACTGTTGATTAGATATGGATGGTGGGTTGTGATAAAAAATTGAGATTCTTCGCTTGCATTGGTTATTAAAAAATCAGGCAGAAAATCTATAGCGTTTATACCTAATGAATTTTCATATTCATCAATAATGTATGTCGAATTCTTAGGAAGTAAGAGAATGTCAGTAATAATCAATAATACCTTTTGCATCCCCGATGACAACTCAGCAAGATTTATCCAATTTTTGACACCTGTTTCTTTTACACAGAAAGAAACCATTAATGTATTTGGAGCCATTGGTACACCGGGAGCTTGTACTGGCTTAACATCACACTTATTAATAAATGGGAAAACATTAATAAAATTTTCAATTGCTGATTTATATAATTCAGGATACAACTCATTCATTAAATACATTTTAGTATTTACAGTTAATTCTTGTTTCCAAATTAATTCAATATTCTTTTTCCTTCGTATATTTTCTATAATAGGAATCGGAACTGCCTCGTATGATATTGCGTCTCTGAGTCCAGACTCATGGAAAAGTCTCCTCTGGATATGTGTAAAATGATTATATATAGGTAAAATACTTTCTTCTTCATTAAGTAAGGAAATTCCAGTTATATTTCTCGGAAGTTTTGGTAAGCTACTATTTTTAAATAGGAATTCATCTCTATTTCTATCAATTAAAGTAATTACCTCGTTATTTGAAGTTATTGTTAATTGTTCATGCTCTATGAAAGGTTCTAATTCTTTCTTATCGTCTACTGTAAGCTCCCATCTATAATTCTGATCATCAATTAAAAACTCAATTTCCCAACTTCCGAGAGAGAAAGGTAAACTTTTAGATACAGAATGAGCCATGTTAAATAATAAATTCAAAAATCTACTCTTTCCAGATCCAGAAATTCCAACAAATAAGTTAATACGATCAAAAGTATCTGTATTAAATTCCCATGGATCTTTTTCTGAATGTCCCTTGTAATTGTATGTTAATATCATAACGATTCTCCGTATTCCCAATATAACGCCTGAGTCATGGATGCAGACCATGAAACACATAAATAGGGAAGATGACAATTTGCACTACTGAAACTGTCGCTATCAAAAAAGTCTCTGCTGGTCTGCATTCCAATGCACTCTGTTGTTAGATATTTTATATAAAGCCCTTAAAATGTATTTTAAATGTGCTCGACAATACAGTCCTAGTGTCGCGTCAAAGTTCAAGAGTCGGGTAAAGCCTGGATAGTTTTATTCGAGCATCTTCTGTAGTGAATTGCCAATTGACCTTGGCGTTCTTATTGTTTCTGAATTTCTGCCATGCAAGCACTTCTTTCCTGACAACAGCAATGTCATCAATCCTTCTTTTTAAACACTGCCCCGTAAGCACATTCAACTCAATTTCGGCCATATTTAACCAGCTACCATGCTTCGGAGTATATACAAACTCGAACCTGTCCCATATTGACTTTGCCTGATCTGGCTCAAACGTTTCATAGAGCGACCCAAGATTATGAGTATTCAGGTTGTCCATAACCAACGTTATTTTCTCCGCACCTTCGTATTGAACGGCAATCTCCTTAAGAAAACAGGCCCAGTCATGCTTGGTTTTTCTTTCGGTAATTGTCACCATACGTTTCCCTGCCAATGGCTCGCAGGCCATGAAAATATTACACACGCCACAACGCCTGTACTCATAATCATACTTAGCCGACTGCCCGGGCGATGCAGAAATCGGAACCTTTGTCTCCGCAATCAGTTGCTTGGGAGATTCGTCCATGCATACAACCGGATATCTCGCATCGTATGGACGCTTATAAACATCCAGCACCATTTCCATATTCGCAACAAAGCTACCGTTCTCCTCTGGAGGAATTACCCATCCTTTTTGCCGCCAGGGCTTAATTTCGTTTTTTTTAACATGCGACGAATCGCTTCATGAGAAATACTATCAATGTAGTTAAGCTCTACGACCTTCTCGGCCAATAACCTTAGAGACCACCTTGCAAAGCCTTCCGGTGGTTCACTACAACTCAATGCAACTAAATGAGCTTCAAAATCTCCATCTGCCTTTTTAGTATAAATACGACTGCTTTTCCTCCCACCCAGAGCAATATCAAAACCTTCCTCCACAAATCGCTTCTTCACCCTGTCAATCTTTTTCATGCTGATATTGAGCACGCGGGCTATTTCTTCGTTAATTGAACGCTTCTTTTGATATTCGCCCTCATCGCAAGCTAATAAAATTAATGCGTTGAGTATCTTCTGCGACTTATGCCTACCTTTAGATGTTAGGGCTTCCAAGTCTTTACGTTCCACTTTATCAAGTGTCACTATGTATTTCTTCATATCCATACCTCCTTGGTTGGTTATGAAGAAAGTATACCTTATTATATACGACATCGCAAGCTTGACGTGACATTAGTTTCTCCTTCTCTCCGCTGCCTTAAGTCCGATATCTTCCATAATGGTCCCGCTCTCATAACCAAGCCTAAACAGAGCAACCTTAAGCCGGTTCTTTCTTGAAACAAGGTTTAACCTTGCATTGTCAAGGACATTCTGGGCATCAAGGAGATCAACAATAGGCGACAGAGAATTTTCAAACCTCACCCGCACGAGCCGTCTGCCCTCTTCTGCGCTTTTAAGGGACGCCTCGGCAAGCTCGACCTTCTTCATTAGCTCCTTAACCCTTAGATAAGCCTCTTTAACGCCGAAGAGCGCCTTCTTCTTAAACCCTTCAAGATATGCCTGCGCCTCATCAAGTTTATGCATGGCCTTTCTTGTCTCATGCCTTGACCTCATACCCTCAAATATATTCCATTCAAGGAACACGCCCGCCTGCCAGTTATCTCCTTCGCCGCCGAAAGGACTATCATGGTCGTCAATCTCATAGTTTCCCCCAATGCCTATGGTCGGCAGATAGGAAGATCTCGCCACCTTAAGATTATCCTTTGCGCCGTCGAGCTTAGCCTCAAGCGACCTTATATCGCTCCTGTTATAAGAAGCATCTATGTAATATTGAAGCTCTTTTAAGGAAACAGGGCTGATTTCATCAAATGTATCAACTGGTTCTGAAATACCTAAAAGGAGTCCAAGCCTTTGTTTGGCAATCTCAAGCCGGGTCTCTGCGCTTACCAGACCCTCTTCAGCATGGGCAAGCGCAGTGGAAGACCTCAAAATATCGGAGTAGAGACCAAGTCCTTCCCTGTTTCTCAGGCGCGCTATTCTTAAATGTTCCCTTGCATCCTTTAAACCGCTGCGGGATACCTTTACGAGTTCTTTCCCTGTAAGCACATCAACGTATGCCTTTACCACCTCAAAGGCCACCTCTTCATTTTTCCTTTTCATCTCTTCACTGCCCGCCCTGTATAGATCTTTGGCGGCATCGATGCCCAGCCATAATTTTCTGTTAAATAAAGGCTGCATAATGCCGAGAGATGCCTTAAAATTATTTATAGGCTCCGGCTGGTTAAGCGCTGATATGGCAAAATCGGAATTGGTAAACCTCCCCTGATCAAGCTTTATAGAAAAAGCTGCCGGAGGATTGTTTGTGCGAACAAAGCTCTCGCTAAAGGTAAGTTTTGGAAAAAGAAAACTCTTTGCGATACTTACATCTTCTCCGCTCGCCATAAGTGAACTGCCGGCGCCCTTTAACTCATCATTTCCAGCAAGGGCAGATATTACCGCATCCTTTAGCGACAAGGTCTTTTCTGCCCCAAGCGCTTTACCCGGGTAAGATTGGACCATTATTAAAACAAGGAATAATAGATAAAAGCTATTTCCTCTAAGCGCCAACCCTTCTTTTTTTAACTTTCCTTTCACCCTTTTCCTCCATAAACGCCCTATATCCCTTCATTCCGCAAAGACCCGTCCTTTTCTGAAATTCCTCACATTCCCTGAGGGAATCTATGTCCATTAGAAATGATTTCTCATTACTGAAAAGCTCTCTTAAAAGAGCCATTACAGAAGCCAAAATCTGTGGCAAACGCCTTTTTACACTGTAAAACATCATCTTACCCTCGCGCCTGCTCTTTAAAAAGCCAGCGCCCGCAAGAAGTGAAAGATTTCTTGATATAAGCGGTTGAGACATCTCAAGCACACCCATTATCTGACAGACACACAGCTCTTTTTTGTCAACAAGCATAAGTATCCTTAACCTTGATACATCAGAGAGAAGCTTGAATATCTTTGCAATATTATCCATAAACATATTTATATACGTTTATATATCTTATGTCAAGAAAAAAATTCATGACGAGTAAAAAAAACTACCCTTTAAAGAATATAAATGGCATATTATATAAAAATAAAAAGTGTTTATCTTGTTTGGAATATGTTTATATTTTTTAAAATGGCGTGGAGGAATGTACTGAGGAATGCAAGGCGCACCTTGATAACGCTTAGCGCCATCACATTCGGTCTCTCTGCAATGATAATATTCTTTGGTTTTACCGATGGCTTTCACGCCCAATGGATTGAAAACACTGTAAAGACATATACAGGACATATCCAGATATACAGAAAGGGCTACCATGACGACCCTAAACTGAACAAGTCGATCAGGGATCTTTCTCAGGTATTAAAAGTATTAAAAAAAGAGCCAGACCTTGATACATTTACCTACAGGGCGGAGATACAGGGACTTATTTCAACAGCGGAAAACTCCTACGGCGTACTTATAAGGGGGATTGATACGGATCAGGAAATCAAAATAACAGCGATAAGAGAAAGGATACGGAAAGGCAGTTACCTTAAAAAAGGTGAAAAAGGCGGGGTTTTAGTAGGATACAAACTTGCCGACAAACTCAATGCAGAGATAGGCGACAAGATTGTGCTCATGGTTCAGGCAGCAGACGGCTCGCTTTCAGCCGATCTTTTCAGATTAAAAGGCATCTTTAAAATGGGCGCCCTTGAGATGGATTCATCCTTTGTCATCATAAGCCTCAAAGATGCACAGAAACTTGCAGCCATTGACGGAAGAGTTACCGAACTTGCCGTTATGGTAAAAAAAGCCGAAGATGTCCTTCCCGCCTCGCAAAGACTTGAAAGGAGTCTCACCCCTCTGGGCTACGAGGTATATACATGGCAGAAATTGATGCCGGGCTTAAAGGAGATGATCGACCTTGATAACGTCTTCATGTATGTAATACTCATGATAGTCCTTGTAATCGTCTCACTCGGCATACTCAATACAATGCTTATGTCCATAATGGAGAGGACAAGGGAGTTCGGCATAATGATGGCAATGGGCACTAAACCTCATCAGATAATCACACTCGTTATGTTAGAGTCTTTTTATATAGGTCTTATAGGGATCATATTGGGGATTATTGTGGGTATAGGCGCAAATAACCTCATCGCAATAAGGGGCTTTGATCTCTCCAGATGGTCGGGCGCAATGGAACTTTTCGCAACCTTAAACCCGGTAATATATCCTATAACCAATACATGGAATGTCCTCTGGTCCTGCGGGACGGTATTTACAACAGCAATAATAGTATCGGTTTATCCGGCAGTAAGGGCATCGAGACTTAAACCCGTTGATGCAA
>JALXFI010000128.1 GCA_027069035.1 bacterium | reverse complement strand
CCTTTGCATAGAGGAGACATAGATAATCGTAGAGCTCCGTAAGCGTCCCTACCGTAGAGCGGGACGTCTTGACGGGGTTTTTCTGCTCAAGCGCTATGGATGGCCTGATATTTTTTATCGAGTCGACAAGGGGCCTGTCTATCTTTTCCATAAAGAGCCGTGCATAATTGGACAGAGACTCCATATACCGCCACCTTCCTTCAGCGTATATGGTGTCAAAGGCAAGGGATGACTTGCCTGAGCCGCTAAGCCCCGTTACCACTGTAAGACGGTTGTGTGGGATATCTACGTCTATGCCTTTAAGATTGTTTTGCCGGGCGCCTTTTACCGTGAGACAGTCTCTGTTGGGCGATGCGTCCTTTTGAGGTTTGCAAAGAGACTTGTTTGCCGACTTAATGCTGTTGATATTTTTAGCAGCCATTCCAGTATAGTGTTGTATAACCCAAAAACCTATCTCTGTTTTTTTGGTATAAGGTTTTAGACGAAGTCACTTGTCAAAACAACTATGTTAACAGAATTGGCGTTGGTACGGCAAGAAATTAGTTTCCCCCCAAATCCCGCGATAGCGGGATTTGAAATTGGCAATACATCTTTAACTGCTGTGTTCTCGGCGATTTTCTTTCTCACCGTACCGGTTATGTACGCCTCAAAAGAAAAATCGCCTGCGGCCTTGCATTTAAAGCGTCTTGCCAATTTACCCAAAAACCTATCTCTGTTTTTGGGTTTCCCCCAGAACCCGCGATAGCGGTATTTGCATTTATTTTGACCTTTACATAAGAATCCTCTATAGTAAGTATTACCTGAAAGGATAACTTAAACCGAGGAGACGCAATGGCAAGACTTCCGATTATAGAGAAACTTGAAGAAGAGCTTAAAGGTCTGGAAAGGGAGCTTCGGGTTGAAGTGCCGAAGGAGCTTAAAAAGGCGGCGGACCATGGGGACCTTAGAGAGAATGCCGAGTATAATGCCGCAAAGGAGAGGCAGGCCTTTCTTCAGGCAAGGATATCACAGTTGAGTGAAAGGATAAACTCGCTCTCAAGCCTTAATCTTGCGCAGATACCGAAGGACAAGGTGGCATTCGGTTCAAGGGTTGAACTGCTTGACCTTGAAAGCGATGAGACGAAGACCTTTGAGCTTGTATCCCCTGAAGAGGTTGACCCTGCAAAGGGAAAGATATCGATAAATTCTCCCATCGGCAGAGGACTTATCGGAAAGAGAGAAGGCGATGAGGTGATAATATCCATGCCTTCGGGAAGACATGAATATGAGGTTACAAGTCTGCTTACACTCCATGACATACTTAAAGAGGATTAATCTTCGTCTATCCTTATCTCCCCATACCTGCCGTCATAACCGGGCAAAACCCTTGCCCGTCCTTCTCTTACACTTATTATCCCCTCAGCCACCTTTAAAGGCGCAATACGGCAGAGTTCCTCCTTTGAAAGTTCCATGAGTATATTAAATTCCGTCTCCCCTTCTTTTATAAGAAGTTCATAAAGGTCTTTTACGGCTTTTGTATTTACACCTTTGCCCAGCGTAAGCGCTATTATCTCATCCAGCGGGATAAGGCGTTTAAAAGGGATGAAGTCCTGAGGCACAAACCCTTCCGGTCTATCCGAAAGTTCTTCTATCCTGTGCATAACCCCGATAGTAAGGGGTTTTTTGCAGTTTGGGCAGATATCTCTGTTTTTTATCGACTCTTTGGGAGAGAGAACCGTCTCACACTTTCTGTGGCCGTCAAAGTGGTATTTCCCTTTTTCAGGAAAGAACTCGATGGTGTAGAGGAATCCTTTCCTGTCCTTTTCCCGAATTATCCTTGTTATTTCATAATAATCCATCTTCGAGTCAAAGACATTTGCCTCTCTGCCGATCTTTGACGGGGAATGGGCATCGGAATTCGATACAAGGGTAAACCTGTCTAATTTGGATATCCTCCAGTTCATATCGGGGTCTGAAGAGAGGCCTGTCTCAAGGGCATAGATAAAACGAGAGTTATATCCAAAACACTCTTCAATCGAATCGAAGCCCGACCTTGAGCCGAAAAGGGAATACCACGGCGTCCACACATGGGCAGGGATAATGAAACAGTCCGGGGATATCCCGAATATGATATCGGTAAGCATCCTGGCGGAAATGCCAAGTATCGGTCTGCCGTTTGAGCTTAGATTGCCGTATCCGGCGAGGCTTGAATTTATATTTTCAGCGATCTCAAAGGACGGTGCAAAGATAAGGATGTGTATCCGCCTGCCCCTCCCGTCCTGAGTATAGATGTTGCTTATCTCGCCTGTAAGTATAAAACGGAGTTTTGACTTTGTATTTTTTAATCTGTAGAGGCCGTTTTCAGCCTCTTCAAGCCTTGATCTTAAATGCTTAAAATAGGCGGGATGTGTAAAATCACCCGTACCGAGAAGGTTTATCCCCTTTATCGC
>JALXFI010000127.1 GCA_027069035.1 bacterium | reverse complement strand
TTATCATAACCGTTGTTGCTCTTGAGACAGTTGAACGTGTCTGTGTCGCAAGTTTCCTGGAATCCTGCTCTATCTCTTTCATGGCATCGTTTTCAAGGGCAACAAGGTCGTCAATCTTGCCTACAAACTTATTAATGTCGCGCATAAACCGAGAAAGCGCCTTTTTGGTGGTTGCGCCATACTCGCCCTCTCCGTCACGGACGGCAATAAGATTTACAGCTTTTTTCAGTATCCCTTTCTGCATATCTTCTATCTCAATTATCCGCTTTTGTTCTTCATCGGATGTACCGTATCTCTTAATTTCAGAGCTTATTCTTGTAAAATCCTTACCGTTCCTGCCAAAGTCCTTAAAAAGAGACATCTGTTCGTCGGCGTCATCGGACTGGAGATACATAATCATGGACTGCGCCTCTCTAAAGACAGGGTAGCTCCAGTTAAGCGCATAATAAAGGGTGGTGGTGCGGTTGCTGTAGTCGCTGAGAAGTTTATCCATCTCATCAGTTTTAACCGAAAGTGCGTTAAGCTTTATCACTGCAAAAAGGCCTACAAAAAGCGTAACACAGAGGATAACACCGAAACCTGACATAAGTTTCCATCTAATCTTTATGTTACTTAAGAACTTCATGATTTTTATCCTCTCACTTTAATGTGGCAACTATCCTCACATCTTTGTTTGTCACCTTGCTTTTAAATAAATAACCTATCGCATTCGGGTCTTTGCCGACCTTGCTTTGAACAAGAACAGCCGATTTAAGTGTTCGAGGCGGATTTTTGGCAGTATTGGTGATCTTTTTGCTTGCCCACTCCATGGCCACCTTGCCCGCATCTTTGCCTAAGACAGCATTAGAAAATTTCTTCCGCGCTTCATCCTTTACCGGAAGATCGTATAGCACAACCTTGCTGCCGTTGCTCCAGTTAAGCGTATGATTCTCATACAATTTTTTAATCTCAGCAACACTTATATCCTCGGAGTTGCTTGCATTGACAATCACAACCACCTCATCCGCATTTGCCGGAATTACGCTTAAAAGCATAAACCCCAAAATATAAACAGATATATAGATTAAAATCTTATTTTTCATGACTATACCTCCTGATTACATTAAAATTCTTACATATATGTTTCACCTATTCACCGAGATAAATTGCTATGGAGAATATGGCTTCATAATAATCCTCCGCAGCAGTGTCTTCCGGATTTACGAAATTGTCCTCCACCTTTGCCACAACCGATGGTGTAAAATGATAATTGAGGGCAACCGTATTTATGGTGGTCTCATCATCGTTTACCGTGCTGTCCGGCTCATACCGGTCGTACCTGTATATAAAGGACAATTTTTTGTAATCATATATAAACTGGCCATAGTAGCCTGTTCTATGGTAATCAGCGCCTGTCGAGGGATCAAAGTTTCCCTTTGCATACTCTCCCTGGAACCTAAGGCCCTTCCACTGGAGACGAAGGTCTGCTCCATAAGCCCTTCTCTTAAGATCGTCATTGTCCTTTTCCCCGTACGCAGAAAAACCAACCTCAGTCGTTGTAAGAAAGGAGACGGGAAGAGTAAGCTTCAATCTTCCGCCAACTCCTTTGTTTTCATTGCCGTCGCCGTGGCCTGAATTGCCGGAGCCGTTGCCAACATAGAGGATATAATCCGCAAGCACATCCGATACGTTTGCGCTTCCATGCAACTGCAACCCGTCTGTAACCTGAGGAAATATCTTCTTTATATGCTGAGGTTTATTCTGTGTGGCAACAAAGGGCGGATAATGCTCTACGTTCCATATGCCGCCCGGGGTTAAAAATCTTCCAAGCCTCAGGTTTGCATAGCGGCTTGGAAGATACTCTATATAGAAGACCTCGACAAACAATTCGCCGTCTGCCGTGCCGTCTTCAATCTGCGGCGCATCCTCATACTCTACCTCAGAAAACAGTCTCCACTGCTCGGCCACCTGCTTTTTAAAGAATAAAGATAGGTGATGCACCCTGAACCTGTTGTTGTCTCCATCCTTATCCGTCGCTATATACTCTCCATCGGCATATCCGCTTATGGTTACAAATCTGGCAATCCTGTCCGCAAAATCCTCACCTTCGGATTCAACCACTTCGAGCCTTGATTTTAAATCTTCAACTTCACTCTTCAAATCGCTTATTTCATCGGCGCGCAGAAGCGCAGGTAAAAAAAGCAACAATATAAGAACAAACAAAATAAGTATCTTTTTCATAACTACCTCCTGATAAACTGTTTTGATTTAACACACTGATTAATCAGCCAAAAACCACTTCGTAATAAGATACAATATGGTAAAAAGCCACTCGACGCCAATTATCAACCCGTTGCCTCAAGTTCACCCTTAATCCCGCCGCAAGATGCCTCAGTGCTTTTATCGTCACCGACTTCCATGACATCTTCAGCTCTTCTTAAATTTAAACCTCCACCCCCTTC
>JALXFI010000126.1 GCA_027069035.1 bacterium | reverse complement strand
GGCTATATACAAAGAAGGTATTAAACTTGTTGTTGGCGGTCATAACCCTATGGACTTAAAGCGCGGTATAGATAAGGCAGTTGAGTGCGCAACAGAAGAATTGTCAAATATTTCAAAACCTACAAGAGACAAGAATGAGATAGCGCAGGTAGGAACGATATCTGCCAATGGGGATTCAACAATAGGCGATATTATTGCCGAGGCGATGGAAAAGGTCGGAAAAGAAGGAGTTATAACGGTTGAAGAAGCCAAGGGGATGGAGACCAATTTGGATGTGGTGGAAGGCATGCAGTTTGACAGGGGATACCTTTCACCATATTTTGTAACCGATCCCGAAAGGATGGAGTGTATCCTTGAGGATGCCTATATCCTGATACATGAAAAGAAGATAAGCGCAATGAAGGATCTTCTCCCTGTGCTTGAAAAGATCGCAAAGATGGGCAAGCCGCTCCTTATCCTTTCCGAAGAGGTAGAAGGCGAAGCTCTGGCCACACTTGTTGTAAATAAACTTAGAGGCACCCTTCAGGCCGTTGCAGTAAAGGCGCCCGGTTTTGGTGACAGAAGAAAGGCCATGCTTGAAGATATAGCAATACTTACAGGTGGAAAACTGATTGCGGAAGAGCTTGGAATAAAGCTTGAGAGTATTGAAGTCGGTGACCTTGGAAGGGCCAAAAGGATTGTTATAGATAAAGAAAATACAACTATCGTTGAAGGGGCCGGAAGCAAGGACGACATAGAGGGCAGGATAAAGCAGATAAGGTCTCAGATCGATGAGACTACATCCGACTATGACAGGGAAAAACTTCAGGAAAGACTTGCCAAGATTGCCGGTGGAGTTGCAGTGATCAATGTCGGTGCTGCCACAGAGATAGAGATGAAAGAAAAGAAGGCAAGGGTTGAGGATGCCCTTCATGCTACAAGGGCCGCAGTGGAAGAGGGTATAGTCCCGGGAGGTGGAGTGACGTATCTGAGGATACTGCCTAAACTTGATAGCCTTAAGCTTGAAGGTGATCAGCAGTTTGGCGTAAATATTGTCAAAAAAGCCCTGGAGGAGCCCCTGAGGCAGATAACTGCTAATTCCGGTGTAGAAGGTTCTATAGTTATTCAGAAGGTTAAAGAAGGAAAGGACTCTTTTGGATTCAATGCAGCCACGGACACATATGAGGACCTTCTCAAAAGCGATTATAGACCCTACAAAGGTTGCAAGGATAGCTTTACAGAATGCCGCTTCTATAGCATCTCTGATGCTTACAACCGAGGCCCTTATCGCGGATAAGCCAAGCGAGGATAAAGGCGCCGGCATGCCGGGTGGAATGCCTGGTGGCATGGGCGGCATGGGTGGCATGGGTGGCATGATGTAGATTGAGGCCTTAAAACCGCACCATGATAATCAGTCAATAAACTAAAAAGCCCTTTCATGTTATTTATGAATGGGCTTTTTTTCTTGTAAAGTAGAAGATGCTCTGATAAGAATATCTTTATGAAGAGAAAAGAAATACTTATTCAGGCGCTTAATGACTCTGACGAGGCAGTGAGGATTGCGGCTTCAAAGGCAATGGAGCAGTTGGAAATAAAGTATGATATTGAAGAGATTGGAAGCATTGTACTTAAAGGTGATAAGCTTGAAAAATTAAGGGCAGTATATGCCTTAGGGGAGGCAAGACACTCCAAGAGGGCGCTTGCCTATATTGTTAAAGCAACGAAAGATCCTGTAGAGGATGTAAGGTCCGCCGCCGTAAGGGTGCTTGGAGAATTAAGAGATGCAAGGACTATAAAGGCTATTCTTGAGAGGATAGGCGATAATAAAAAGACGGTTAAACTTGCCGCTATTGAGGCGATTGGCGAATATAGAGACAGAAGGGTCGTGCCCACTCTTATAGTTCAGCTTGGAAGCGATGATAAGGATGTTGTAGTAAAGACGGTCGAAGCATTGGGTAAGATTGGGGATAAAAGCGCCGAAGCAAAACTTATTGGCATGGCAAACAGCAAGGATGCGGATATAAGGAGAGAGGTTTTAAAGACGCTTGGGGAATTAGAAGTTTGATACTTCTTTAAAGTAGTTTTCTATTTTGATATTTTTTGTTATCGGGTTTATGTGTGCTACGATCGAAACGGCATCATTTTGAGTTGAAGTGGCTTTGGATAAATCCAGAGTCCTTGTCTTTTTGAGTTTTTTCCCTTCCTTGTTATAAATAATCCTTAAAACCGGTTTAGTGTTGTCTTCAGGGTTTGCCTTTACAATAAGCGCTATCTCATTGGTATTGAGCCTGACCATAGAACCGACAGGATAAAATCCCAACATGTTTGTAAAAACATTCAGAAGTTCCGGGTCAAGCAGGGAACCTTCCAGGGCCTTCATCTTATTTATCGCAGTGGCAGGGTCAAGCGGTTTTTGATATGTCCTAAGGGTGGTGATTGCATCGTATGTGTCGCTTAGTGTTACTATCAT
>JALXFI010000125.1 GCA_027069035.1 bacterium | reverse complement strand
GTAAAGGCAGAGGCTGGCGGTACTACATTATAGCGCTTTTTACCTTTACGCTGTCACTTTTATCAAAGGCGATGGCGGTTAGTTTTCCGGTAGTATTGCTTTTATTGGATTATGTTTCAGGGAGGAGGTTTGACAGGCGTGCGATATTGGAGAAGGTGCCTTTTTTTATATTGAGTGTCTTTTTTGGTATATTAATCATCCTTGCTCATATGGCAAGTGGTGCATTAAAGGTTGAGAGGACATATGCGGTGAGTCAGAACATATTTATAGCATTGAAGAGTCTGGTGTTTTATCTGATAAAGACGGTATGGCCTGTTAATTTATCAACGCACTATCTATATCCAAATCCACGGACAATAAAGGTTTTATCGGCATCGGGATTTATATATTTGGCGGTTGTTTTAAGTGTGATATTAGTAATTGTTTATACAAGGAGACGGACAAAGGTTCTCACATTCGGGGGTCTGTTTTTTCTCATTACAATCTTTCCTGTTTTACAGTTTATACATGTTGGGAGTATTTTTGCGGCTGACCGTTTTATGTATATACCGTCTGTGGGTCTTTTTTATATTTTAGGAGCGGGAGTTAACAGGCTTTATGGTAGGGAGGGAGTCTATAGCGGAGCGAGGAGGGCGCTGATAGTTTTATTGGTGAGTGTGGCGGCATTGAGCTTTAGTGTTTTGACCTATAATAGAAACACTGTTTGGAAGAGTAGCGAGACACTATGGAGAGATACAATTAAAAAACAACCGTTGGATTTTTTTGCACATGATGCCTTAGGCAGCGCTTATTATAATAAAGGGGAGTTGAACAAGGCTCTTGAAGAATACAAGAAAGCGCTGACTTTAGGTTCTGATGCAAAAGTCCACAATAACATTGGTAATGTATATCTTGATAAAGGAAGCATTACCATGGCGATTAAACATTACCTGATAGCTTTGGAACTTAAACCTGATTTTACGGAAGCTTATTTTAAACTTGCAATTGCATATCAAAGAAAGGGATTTCTTGATGAAGCGATAACATCTTATAATAATGCCTTAAGGTTTTCTGGTTTGGCTGATAAGAACTATGTCCGTGATATCTATAACAATCTTGGCAATGCTTATGCCAAAAAGGGTTTTTTGCGGGAGGCAATGAAAAGTTATAAGAAGGCTTTAAGTATAGACCCTGATGATGAATTTTCTTTGCATAATATGCAGATTATTAAAGAGATGTATGATAAAAAAGATCTTAAATAATAATGATTTCTACACTTTTAAAAATAAAAACCAATAATGTATTTATTCAGTTATTTCGATATACTTTTGTAGGTGGAATTGCCTTTTTGGGTGATTTTGGAACACTTTTTTTGTTAACTGAATATTTTAAAATTTACTATCTAACATCTGCAGCATTTGCATTCTTGGTGGGGATTATAATAAATTATGTGCTTAGTATTTCATGGGTATTTCATGAACATAAGATTGATGCACAATGGGTTGAATTTTTAATATATGGTTTTATTGGGATTGTTGGCCTTGGTCTTAATGAGTTTTTTATATGGTTTTTCACAGAAAAACTTCACTTGTATTATCTTTTATCTAAGATTGTTTCTACAGGTTTTGTATATTTTTGGAATTTCTTTGTAAGGAAGTTTACATTATTTTGTTAAGGGTAGCATCTGAATAAAATAGTTTAACCATCTAAAAGGTTAGAGAGTATTTTTCTGGTTAGGTAGATAAGTGGTGGAAATAGAGCTTAAAAACAGATTTGGGTTTTTGGGGAGATTGGCAAGACGTCTTAAATGGATTTTTATCTTGAGGCGTACATAACCGGTATGGTGAGGAAGAAGATCGCCGAGAACACGGCAGTTAAGAATATATTGCCAATTTCAAATCCAGCTATATCGGGATTTGAGTAGAGCTATGATTGAAGAGGAAGGCAAAATAATAGGCTTTAACGGAGCAAAAGCCGTTGTTAAGACAAAGAGGACGTCCGCCTGTGTAAGGTGCGCGTCCAGGGACTTTTGCCGGAGTCTATCCGAAAACAGAGACATGGTAGTGGAAGTTGCAAATCTCATAGACGCAAAGATGAATGACAGGGTCATTATCGCTATTGAGGAATCGGCGCTTTTTAAGCTTTCCTTTCTTGCATATGCCGTCCCTGTTGTTCTATTTGTTTCAGGGATTTTTTTTGGGCGTTTATTGGCGGAGGGGTTATTTAACGGCCTTTACATAAACCTTATCTCAACAGGGACAGGTTTTGTATTTGTTTCCTTCAGCTTTTTTCTGTTATGGCTTTGGGGCGGAAAGATTAAAGGGGATAAAAGGTTTGAACCTGTGATTGTAAGGAAGATGGATTTTTAAATAACGTAATAGCGGAAATTTGGGAGGAAACCCAAAAACAGAGATAGGTTTTTGGGTAAATTGGCAAGACGCTTTAAATGCAAGGCCGCAGGCGATTTTTCTTTTGAGGCGTACATAACC
>JALXFI010000124.1 GCA_027069035.1 bacterium | reverse complement strand
ATACAAACTACCTTATTGAAGGAGTCAGGCTGTTAGAACTCGCCAATAGGGGCTATTCTCTATACAAGAAAAAAGATGCCCGTCAAAAGGCCCGTCTTTTAAAATTCATCCAATCGAACTCTACATATGATGGTGTAAGTATACATTCTACATACAAAAAGCCCTTTGACCTCTTAGCCAAAGGGCTTCAAACAAACAACTGGCTCCCCGGGTAGGACTCGAACCTACAACCTAGTGGTTAACAGCCACCCGCTCTGCCGGTTGAGCTACCGGGGATTTAAGAATTTAAGAATTAATGTGGCGGAATATATCTATCCGGATATAAATATTACTCAATACTATCGTGTTATGTCAAGATGTTTTATCTTTCTGCAAGGACAGGGGCGCCATTTTAGTATTTAACACAAAAATAGCTCAGCCATATAAATACAAATTGTTAAGCAATATCCTGAAACGGATTTAGGTTTTTGGGTAAATTGGTAAGACACCTTAAATGGATTTTTCTTTTGAGGCATATATAACCGGTACTGTGAGAAAGAGAAACGCCAAGAATACAGCGGCTAAGGATGTATTGCCAATTTCAAATCCCGCTATATCGGGATTTGGGCAATAATTAAAACTTTGTTTTTTTTGTTTATTATGCTAAAATTGCTTATTTAAAGGTGAAAGGTAAAAAATTATAGTATTTGCATACTATTTTTATTTTAATGTAAAAAAAGGATTGGGATGTTTAAAGTTATAAAAAAATCTTTGCTCATAAAAGTCTTACTCACCCTTGCAACGACATTTGTCTCTATACTGATGATCTTTCTCTCTGATATTGACGTTATGAGCAGCAGTGGAAATATGCAAATAATTTACAGTTCTATCAGTTCAAAAAATGAATTAAAGGCTCTCTTAAAGAAAGAATTCAGATGCAATGCAGTAAAACCGGTAGCCTATACGCAGATTCCTTCACTTTCCGGCTTGACGGTAAAAGAGAGAAAAGAGGCATTTTTAAGGCTTATCCTGCCATCGGTGCTTATTGCTGAAAAAAAGATCGATATCGAGAGAAAGAAACTTATAACTCTTAAAGACAAGATAAACAAAGGTCTATTACTTACCGGTAAAGAGCACAAATATTTATCTGCTTTTTTAAATAGATATAAAACAGATGACCTTGAAGAGCTCCTCTTTCGACTTAATTCACACTCGCCAAGTATCATACTTGCCCAGGCGGCTCTTGAAAGCGGTTGGGGGACATCAAGATTTTTTACCGAAGCCAATAATATATTTGGCGTATGGACCTTTAAGAAAGGACGCGGGCTTAAAGCCATAAGCTCAAATGCAAGACTTTCGACATACCCTTCCACACTTCACTCCGTAGGGGATTATCTTTACAATATCAATGTCGGCTGGGCATACAAAGATTTTAGACTCGTAAGGGCGAGATCTTCAAACACCTTTACCCTCATAAATCATCTTGATCGATATTCCACACTTGGCAGTGAATATGTAAAACGTCTTAATAGAATAATAAGGTCAAATAATCTTAAAAAAATTGAAACCTGCAGTATCGATCCTTCTTATATCCATTAGTATTCTTTGGCCACATGCCTTAGACGCACAGCCTGATAAAAGCCTCGCACAAAGTCAAAACAGCGGCAACGGGTACGCAACTGTATTCCTATACCACAAGTTCAACGAACCAAAAAGTCCAAGCACATCCATACCCACAAATTTATTTAAAGCTCAGCTCAGTTACCTTAAGGAAAACAATTACAATGTGATCGGCACGCCTGAGCTTATATCCATGATAAAAGCCAAAAAGAAGATTCCGGCAAAGACCGTAGTAATAACCATTGACGACGGTTACAGATCAGTCTACACAGAGGCATTTCCCCTTTTGAAGGAGTATGACTACCCTTTTACCATATTCTTATATATGGAAGCGGCGGGAAGATACAGCGACTTCATGACCATAGATGAGATAAATGAAGTGAAAAGATATAAGAAGGCTACCTTTGCCAACCACTCCTACAGCCATGCCAGGTTTGCCTCAAATAAATCAAAGGTATCTTCAGAAACATATAAAGAGTGGATAGAAAACGACCTTTTAAAAAGCGAAACAAGGTTTTACAAAATCCTTGGTTTCAAACCGCTCTACTACGGGTATCCCTATGGTGAATACTCAAGGGATTATATTGAAATAGTAAAAAAACACGGCTATCTTGGGGCATTCACCCAAGACAGCGGCAGTGCTGGCAGCAAGACAGACCCGTTCATGATATCAAGGGATGCCATGGTAGGCTCATGGGCATCAATAAAGAAGTTTAAGGACTTTCTTCGCACAGAACCGCTATACCTTGAATATATCCGCCCATCTTACGGAATATTAAAGCATAACCCGCCGGAAAAGTTCGAGATAGGCTTAAGCGATGAGGAAAGATATAAGGATATTGAAATCTACATCTCAGAGTTTGGATGGTTAAA
>JALXFI010000123.1 GCA_027069035.1 bacterium | reverse complement strand
GCTATAGAGATTGCCATCCATGCCATCAGATTATAGAGCTTTTGCAAATGGCTGTTATAGAGCTTTTCACTAATCTTTTTAGCTTCTATGATTGCAGGAAAAACAGAGGCAGCAATTGCAGTAGGAATAAAATACCATGCTTCGGACAAGCGCGCCGCTGCAGAATAAATACCAACCGCCTCATTCCCCACCATCTCACCAAGCATAATCTGGTCAATCCTCATATATATCATGATGACTATTCCGGAGAGAATAAGCGGCCAACTGTCCTTTAAAAGTTCGCTTGCACGTTTAAATCCCACCTGCCATTTCCTCATAAAATGCCCGTTTAGCCTGTAAGACACCACCATTCCTACTGCCCCTATTGCAACCTCCGCAAGGGCTATCCATGCAAATGCTATAAGTGGTGATCCTTTAAGTATCAAACCCACCTTGCCGATACTCGCCAATAAAAAAGCAGAATTTTTTGCATAGACAGTGTATTTTGACTGTACCTGCGACTGAAACCATAAATCTATTGTATTGAATGCCTGAAAAACCATCCCTGCAGCTATAATACCGACCATCCAGCGTGTGAGACTATCGTCAGGACGCATCATGGAAACAATCCCAACTGTTAAACACAGAGCCAGCACACCACCAATTAGCTTCAAAAAAAAAACTGTCCCCAGTATTTCATTGGCATCATCCGGATTCTTCACAATCTCACGTACAACAATATTGTCAAGACCCAATGTAGCTAAGGCAGTAAAAAGCGCTACAAAGGCTATTGCATAGCTAAAGATGCCAAATTGCTCCGGGCCGAGGTAACGTGCCACCCACACACTTACAAAAAGACCGACTCCCATACGAAGGACCTGGTCGATAAAAAGCCAGCCAGTGTTGGTTATGGCCTTTTGCAGCATGTGTCGGCCTTCCAGTCTTGTTTTGATAAAATTTGGCAAAAGAGCAAACAAGGATTGATTCATTTATCTCCCCGTTACAATATATAACCTATACCTAAAAACCTAAATCTGTTTTTGGGTTGCCGCCCTTCGTTCAAGTCGAAACTTTCAACTTCAACAAACCCCACTGATCTTTATCTCGCTCCATGATGTAACCAGCAGAAAACTTTTTCGGGTTGTTTTTAACGGCCTCATTATACCAACTTTAATCTATCAACTCCAGCAGATGTTGAAACTTTCTTTTGAAGAACAATGTTTCAGGGTCTCTGGGAAACTTAACAAGTTTTTTCCTGTCTATTAATATATCCTTTTTTGAAATATTATTGAGATATAAAAAATCGAGTTTCATTTTTTTATTGTCTATCCTGCAAGGGAAGTCTGTGATCTTACCCAAATCCCGCTATTTCTGGATTTGAGTTATAATGTCAGCTACCGTGTATTCATCAACATCATCAGGTTCATCCTTGCCGGTTTGTCGTTTGGATTGAGACGCAAAACCTCTTTAAATTCATCGATTGCCTCACGGTAGTATCCCGCCCGTTTATACGTAACGGCAAGATTAAAATGCGTGTTTATATCCTTAGGCTCAATGCCAATAGCCTGTTTAAATCTATCTATCGCCATTTTATAATCCTTTTTGATTGCATAAATATTCCCGAGATTAATTATGGATTCCTTTTCGAACTTGATGATAACCATAGGATGATTCTTGCTTTTTTTAAGAAAAGACACCACCTTTAAGACTTCTTCAAATTCTTTGATAGCCTTATCCCACATAGCCTGTCTGGTATAAATGATGGCAAGGTTATAATGCGGCTCTTCATAACGACGGTCATGGACAATCGCCTCTTTAAGGGCGGGTATGGCCTTATCAAACATCTTTTTATCCATGAATGCCTTGCCGAGGTTGTTATAGACCCGTGCCTTGTTTTTCGTCTTGGACACTACATCCTGATAGAGACTTGCCTCCGTCCTCCAGACAAGATTCCTTTGAAAAGCCGTCCCGCCATAAATAATAAAGACAAGGAACCAGACAAGCATCCCTGTCCTACCTACGGCGTTTTTCATACCCTATCCCCTTTGATAAACGACGAATATGCCGTTCGGCATCCCTTCTCCAGCCGTCCTCCTTCGGAGCCATGCGGATATACTCCTGCCAATGATAAATAGCCATCCTGTAATCCTTTATCCCCTCATACGCAATCCCAAGTCCATAATGAGCCGTACGATATGAGGGCTTTATCAATAATGCCGTTTTATGCATTTCAATGGCATTGGTGTAATCTTCCATGTCCGAATAGGCAAATCCTGCATTTGCAAGTGCAACGGCGTCATATGGATCAATCTTAATTGCCATTTTAAACCACTTGAGCGCTGTCAAAGGGTCTCCTTTGCCAAGATATACCGTCCCAAGGTTTACATATGGTGAAGACCACTTGCTCCCCATATCTATCGCCTGAGAGTAAACGTCTATAGCCTTATCTATGAGCCCTTTCCTTTGATAAATAACCCCCATATTATTCAGTATATC
>JALXFI010000122.1 GCA_027069035.1 bacterium | reverse complement strand
GGACAAAGATATAAAGAAGGCAGTAGCTTGGATTTTAAGAGAAATAACCAAAAAGAATCCAAATGAGGTGGCAAAATTCCTAATAAGGTGGACTAAAACAAATCCAAGCAAAGATGCCAGATGGATAATTAAAAATGGAATGAGAAAGTTGGATAGTGATGGACAAAGAACCATTTTGGGGTTATTGGATTAGTATTCTGGTTGCGGTTATATAATTCAGGAATATGAACGAAAACAAAAAGGTAAAAATTGAGTAGAAAAGAGTAGAAAAGGGGACGCTCATTAAAAGGCCCTTCTCAAGAGAAAAGACGTTCCCCTGCAACTAAAAACAGTTTTTTTATATACGATTGCAATGTCTGAGAAATCCTAAGACGGAGCGCTGGCAGGTGGCCATCTTTAATGGGTGTAATACAGATAAACAAAAGACATGGACAACACAGATGATTGAGCGTTTTGATTCAGTCCGTGGCCGTTTTCTTTACAGCCGGAGAATGGGTACCATAGAGCCTGTCTTTGCCAATATCTGTTATTAACTCGGTATGAGTCGGTTTACCTGTCTACGTGCTGTTGCACAGCACAGGCAGGCCTTAAGAGGTAAAACCAAAGTGGATATCCAGTGGAAGCTATATTGCATGGTACATAACATAGGGAAGATATTCAGGTATGGTATGGCAGAAACATAAAAAGGTGGAAATAAGGATAGAAAAAGGTTAAAAAGGAGCTTGAAAGTCTCAAGAAAGAAACATTACGGTTTGACAAATGGAAAAGGATGTTTAAACTTAACCTAAAATCCTGAAAAATTGACCCGGCAAAGAAAAACCACCACACTAAATCAGTTTTTCTACAGACTCGTTATGTGAAAGGACTGGAAATAATATGAACTTAAAACAGAAAAGACCATGGATTGCGATAATTTGGTTCGCTGTTTGGGGGCTTTTTCAGGCTTATGCTGTATTCTCTGTTATAACTGGAGCTTGGAAACGACCCGAAGCATTTCCAGAAGAGGCGTACAATTCTCTCATATATCCTGATATGTTTTTCATACCTCTTTATTTGTCTACCTCTATCCTTTTGCTTCGCAAACATCGTCTTGGAAACATCTTTGGTCTCATTGCCGGTGGTGCAGTGATTTATGTCATGATATACTTGTTGGCATTGTCGGGTCTTAAAGGAACCGAAAATCTCATCTTTGACAGCTTGTTCTTAAGCATCAATATTGTAGCGATAATACAAATTGTAAAATTGAGAGAAGTTGAAGGAAGATATGAACTCACATAACAAATTGTTACCGGTAAATCTAAAAAGATACTGGAACAGAAAATCAGACCTGCTATTGAAAAGTTCCTTGGTGAGAGGGGTCTAAAGAACTCGTAAAGAACTCCGTAAAGAATTCGGGGTCTCCCATTAAAAGGTCTTCTGTCAAGAGCAAAACATATCCATAAGATTGACACCGAGATTGCGAAAAAGAACCCTTTCCGGATGAAAACTAATTATCATAAAGAGCAATAAATGGGTGCTTTTTAATTTAGTTGTGTAAAGTGTAGACCCCTATTGTTGTGCTTTCAATGCATCTTTTACTGTGTTATAATTTTTTCTTATGGATGTGGATTCAAAGCTCAATGCCCTTGAAAAAAACCTTAAACAGGTTATAAAAGGAAAGGATGAGGCTGTAAGGCTATCAATAGTCGCCCTTATTGCCAGAGGGCACCTTTTGATCGAAGACGTCCCCGGGGTTGGCAAAACGACCCTTGCCCATGCGCTTGCAAGGTCTATTGACGGCTCTTTCCACAGGATACAGTTCACAAGCGACCTGCTGCCGTCCGATATAATAGGGGTTACCATATATAATCAGAAAAAGAATTCTTTTGAATTCAAGAAGGGGCCGCTTTTTACCCATGTCCTTCTTGCCGACGAAATAAACAGGGCGACTCCAAAGACACAGAGCGCACTGCTTGAGGCAATGAACGACTCTCAGGTTACCGTTGACAGAAAAACCCATCCCCTGCCGAAGCCGTTTTTTGTCGTTGCAACACAGAACCCCATTGAATACGAGGGCACATATCCGCTTCCCGAGTCTCAACTTGACCGATTCATGGTATGCCTTGATATGGGCTATCCGTCAAAAGAAGACGAGAGAAAGATCATTGTTTCTTCAAATGAAGACCTTATGCCATCTAATCTTCACCATGTGCTTGATACCAACGAGGTCTTAAAACTTCAGGAGAGAGTTGAAAATGTAAAGATTGAGAACTCTCTTGTAACATACCTTTTAAATATCATTGAAGCCACCAGAAACAGCCCCGAGGTCCTGGAACTTGGGGTAAGCCCACGTGGCGGGATAGCGCTCAGAAAGGCGGCGCAGGCCTTTGCCCTTATTCAGGGGCGCGATTATGTTGTGCCGGATGATATAAAGAATTTGTCGCCTTATCTCCTTGCCCACAGGGTTATACTAAATACCGGAGGCGAGTTCAATGTTATGGAAGAAAGAAGAGTGATAATAAGAGACCTGCTTGAAAAGGTAGAAGTCCCCCTATAGATACCTTAAGGGTTTATTCATGCGTCTTCCCCACACCCTTCAAACAACATACATAGGCAAGGGTTTTATCCTGCTCACCCTCATACTGGGTGTCGCGGCAATAAATACCGGCACCAACCTCCTCTACCTTATCGTCTCCATGCTCCTTAGTCTTATAATGGTCTCAGGCCTGCTTTCAGAGATAGCGCTTCTTGGAATAACCATCCGATTTTATCCTCCAAAACACATCTTTGCTGGAGCAAACAATACCTTTATCTGGAAAGTGGAGAACAAAAAAAGATGGATGCCGTCCTTTTCACTATGGATAAATGGGTTAAAAGAGACCGATGCGCCGTCGGTATACTTTGTAAAAATACCTCCTTCTTCCTCATCAAAAAAGACCGCAACGTACACTTTTAGAGGAAGAGGCAGATACTTCATAGACGGGATTAAGGTATATACAAGGTTTCCATTCAGCCTTTTTCTTAAAACAAAGAGGGTAAAGATAGAGAAGGAATTTATTGTGTACCCAAGGATAAAGACAAGGAAGGCAAGGGTAAAAAAAGGTGGCGGCTTGGACGAAGATGTCCACAGAAGGATGAAAGGAAGAGGCAGGGAATTATACAGTCTGAGGTACTATATAACCGGAGAGGACAGCAGGTTTATACACTGGAAATTATCGGCAAAAACAGCAAACCTTCTCATGAAGGAATTTGAGGAGGAAGGTGGAAGAAAGATAGTTCTCTATTTGGAGAACCTCCTTCCCGAAGAGCCCGCTGCGGATTTTGAGAACAACTTTGAAGAGGCGGTGGAAGAGGTCGCATCGCTTGCCTCTTATCTGTTAAAGAGAGGGTTTTTTGTAGGCCTTTGCCACAGAGGGGGGAGGATACCTGCCGGAAGGGGCACAAACCACCTTTACACTATCCTGCGGGAGCTTGCGCTTGTAAAACCGATAAAAAATGCGGAGAGAAAGCGTCCGGTCTTTAGTAGAAATGTAACCTTTATAGAGATAAATCCACAGCAAGCCTGTGCCTGTTAAAGAAAGAATAATGACTATATGACAACTATTGAGTCAACTCAACAACCATAAAAAGATGAGAAGATCTTACAGCCAAATGCGACGCAGAGACAAGCTTGAAAACATTACATACCTTCTTATAGTTGCCGGTATTGTTTCAACCTATATGTCCGGAAGGGTCTCTCCCCTCATTGTATCAATCGCAGTATTTATATGCCTTATAAACTTCCTGCTTGACACCAGAAAAACTGCCTTTTTCAGAAGAAAAAGGAGAAGGGCAAAAAGAACGGGCAAAAAAATGCTTTTGTTAAAAAATCTCTTTATAGCGCTCCTTCTTATATTCCTTTTGATCGATACGCTTTTTATCTCTCTATCCCTTCTTACATCTGCCATAAGACTCCTGCTTTTTGCACAGGTATTGAAGCTGTTTGACCTTAAGGATACGCGAGACCTTCTCCAGATGAAGATTATTGTATTTTTTCAGGTGTTAAGCTCTGCGGCCACGACGACAAACCTTTCTCTTCTACCTCTCTTCGGCATATACTTTGTCCTTTCCATCTGGTGGATAATGCTCTTCCATTTCAGGGAAGAAGCTAAGACCGCAAGGGAAAAGGCAGGCTACAGGATACGGCCAAGCGAGGTGAGAAGGCTTGCAACCCCCATGTTTTTTATTACAACAGGCATTTTGTCGCTTGTATCTTTCTTTCTTTCACTGATATTCTTTTTTATCATCCCAAGGGTTGGCGTAGGATTATTCACACACGAGGATACCACTCAAATCAGGGTCTCGGGGTTTTCTGAAGAGGTGGACTTTGGTGATATCGGCAGTGTAAAACTCGATCCCACTATAGTTATGAGGGTAGAGACGGCCGGCCTTTCATCTCCCCCTAAAAAACCATTTTACTGGAAAGGCAAGGTTTTTGACTACTTTGACGGTTTCAGGTGGCAGAACACATATAAAAAGAAGAAATCGACTGCCGGAAGAAATCCATCTCTATACCTTTCCAATGCTCAAAGAGAGTATCTTATAAAACAAAACATCCTCCTTGAGTCCCTTGATGCCAGGATCCTTTTTGCCGTCCCCATTGTCTACAATGTAGAAGGGCTTGATTCATCAGTCCGTATTGATGAGGACGGAACCATATCGCTTTCAGCCCCCCCTCTCAAGCGGATTGACTATACCGCATATTCGTATCCTGAGGGGCTTACGGATAAATTTTATCCATTAAATACGATTAAAGGCCGGCCTATTTCGCCTGTATCGATTACGGATAAAAGATACCTCCAGATACCTTATGGCATGAACAGGGTAGCTAAACTTGCAGAAGATATAACAAAGGGACTGGAGAGGCCGGAAGATAAGGCGATTAAGATAGAGAAATATCTTAAACAAAAGTTTACCTATAATCTCAATGCCATCTGGGATGTCAAAAGACCTCTCAATTCCTTCCTTTTCAATGTAAAAGAGGGGTACTGCGAACAGTTTGCAACCGCAATGGCCATACTCTTAAGGAGTGTTGGTGTGCCTGCACGCCTTGTCACAGGCTTTCTTGAGGGAGAATGGAACAGATACGGCGGTTACTTTCTTGTAAGACAGAGGGACGCCCACTCATGGGTGGAGGCATTTTTGCCTGGCAAGGGCTGGGTAACCTTCGACCCCACACCTTCCATAGAAACGCCGTTAACCGGAACAGACATATTTGCAACCGCAGCGCTTTTTATCGATTATATAAAACTTAAATGGAACAGGTATATTATAAGATATTCGTTTGAAGACCAGAAAATGCTTGTGACAAAGGTAAGGGATAAAACACTAAATCTCAAAAACCTTTCAAGGGAGTTTTTATCAATGTTTAAAAATGCCCTTTTATCGATACAAAGCGGCAGTCTTGTTTTCAGGATATTTATTATAATAGCTGTAGTGCTTATTGTTCTTTCCGTTTTTACGATAGTAAAATACTTTGAAAGAATTGCGGGATTTAAACGAGCGGCATCGGGGCGCAAGATCCTTAGCAATGAAAAACGAAAGGCCGTCAGAGCATACCTGTCCATGCTCTATCTGCTTAAAAAAAAGGGTTTTGTGAAAGAAAGGCATATTACACCATGGGAGTTTATGAGGACAATCGACAGACTGCCGCCAAACGAGATTGCCGCCGTAAAGTTTATAACCGGCAGTTATTACAGGATACGATTTGGCCTCTTGCCTTATCCACAGAGAAAATTAAAAGAAATGGAAGAGGCATTAAAAAATCTTAAATCTTAATCCCAATAACAGGTTCAGATTTTTGGGTAAATTGGCAAGACGCCTTAAGTCAGGCCGCATGGATTGCGAACGCTTTGCATTTTCAAGGGGTCGAGGATTCAAGTAAAATACGAAAAAAGGAAATCTCACCCCTTTCTCTGCTTTGCAAGCCTTTCAGCGGTTTTTAAAAATGCCTTTGCGATATCAGGGTCAAACTGGCTGCCGCTGCAGCGTATTATCTCTTTAACGGCGGTCTCATGCGGGAGGGCCTTTCTGTAAGGCCTTGTAGATGTCATGGCATGGTAGGTATCTGCCACTGCCATAATACGGGCCCCGATAGATATCTCCTTGCCTTTGAGACCGTCCGGAAGCCCTTTCCCGTCGTATCTTTCGTGATGATGTCTTACCATATCGATTACGTCTTCATCCTTTATAATCGGTTTAAGTATGTTTTCTCCAATAACGGGGTGGCGCATTACATGCAGGTACTCTTCCTCTGTAAGTTTGCCGGGTTTGTTGAGTATGCTCTCCTTAACCCCGATCTTGCCTATGTCATGAAGGAGCCCTGCAAGCCTTATCTTGTCAACCATCTGAGATGGAAGCCCTATATCCTCTGCGACCATTGCGGTATATGAAGCTATGTCTTCAGAGTGGCTCTCTGTATAACTGTCTTTTGCCTCAAGCGCCTGAGCAAGCGATTTTAGCGAGTCTATAAAGAGATTCCTTATCTTTGCCGCCTGCTCTTCCACCTTCTTTTCAAGGTTTTCCTGATACTCCATGTTCTCAAGTATCAGCCGTCTCTTTTCCAAACCTCTGCTTACAGAGATATTCACCTCTTCAAGGTCAAAGGGTTTTATTATATAGTCGCTTGCCCCAAGCTTAAGCGCCTGAACGGCCGTTTTAAGATCAACAATGGCGGTTACCATAACAACAACAATATCCCGATTAACCCCCTTTATGGCTTTTAAAAGTTCTATGCCGTCCATTTGGGGCATCTTTACATCGGATATTACAAGCGAATAATCATCCGTTTTTAGTTTATTGACGGCTTCAAGGCCGTTTGATGCGGTATTTACAGTATAGCCCTGGCTTTCAAGATAGTTCTTAAGAAGCAAAGTCACAGACTCTTCATCATCAACAACAAGTATTCTATCTCGCATTACCCTCTCCAAGCGTCTTATAGACCGTATTGTAAAACTTATTCAGCCTGAAAGGTTTTAGTATATACCCAAAAACCTATCTCTGTTTTTGGGCTACAGTTTCTTATCATCGTTTTTACCAAGCTTTATCATTTTCATATCCTTTATATACTCAACGACTTCATCCTTTTCTATACCTTCAAGCTCTTTAACTATCTCCTTTATTCTGAGAGACATCTTTTCAATGGTCTTCAACTGTTTTATTATATCTTTATCAAGGGCATTATCC
>JALXFI010000121.1 GCA_027069035.1 bacterium | reverse complement strand
GGGATTAGCAAAGGTAAGGGGTTTGCCGGTGTTATGAAGAGGTGGAACTTTAGAGGGGGGCCTGGGGGGCATGGTTCGATGTTTAACAGGGCTCCGGGCTCTGTCGGCGCCAGCGCTTATCCTTCAAGGGTTTTTAAGGGGCGTAAGCTTCCTGGACATTATGGTTCTGCACGTGTCACGGTAAAGAATCTTACTGTTGTTGATTTAAGGCCGGAAGATGATATCGTGATGATTAAGGGGGCTGTCCCTGGCGCTCCGAACAGTATTGTAGAACTTTATAAGGCTTAAATGTATAGAAAGAGTTTGTGATATGTCTAAAATTGATGTTTTTGATATAGAGAATAACAAGATTGGTGAAAGAGAAGTAGAGGCTAAGGTTTTTTCTGTGCCTGTTAAAAAACACCTTTTTTATGAGGTTGTAAAGATGCAGCTTGCAGGAAAGAGAGCGGGCACTTCCGCTACAAAGACGAGGGGAATGGTGAGCGGAGGCGGTTCAAAGCCGTGGAGACAGAAGGGCACAGGCAGGGCAAGAGCGGGTTCAAACCGCTCTCCTCTGTGGAAGGGTGGTGGAACTGTTTTTGGGCCGAGCCCAAGGGATTATTCCTATCGTCTGCCTAAGAGCGCAAGGAAGGCTGCGCTTAGGTCGGTGCTTTCATATAAACTGAAGGAAGGCTCATTGAAGGTCATTAAAGAGCTTGATCTGCCTGAAATTAAAACAAAGAAGATGTTTAATATCCTGAAAGGTCTCAATGCATTGAACAGCCTTGTTGTTATAAGCGACAAGGATGAGAGGATAGAAAAATCTGCAAGGAACATTCCTTTTATAAAGGTTATAAGGTCGGAAGGATTGAATGTATATGATATCTTAAGGTTTAAAACCCTCCTTTTTACGGAGTCTTCTCTTGAAAAGGTGGAAGATAATTTGGTGTGATAATGGATTATTATAGTATTATTCACAGGCCGTTGCTTACGGAGAAGAGCACACTTAAAAAAGACACTCTGAATCAGGTTGTTTTTGAAGTCCATCCTAAAGCCAATAAGTCTGAAATTAAGAAGGCTGTTGAAAGGGTATTTAACGTAAAGGTTGAAAAGGTAAATACGATACTCATGTGTGGAAAACTTAAGAGGCTTGGTAGAAATGTAGGTAAAAGGCCTACATGGAAGAAGGTTTACGTAACCCTTGCAAAGGGTGATAAGATTGAGTTTTTTGAAGGGGTTTAATTAATATTATGCCGATTAAAATTTATAAACCGACATCTCCCGGCAGGAGGGAGTTTACAACAACGACCTTTGACGATATAACTTCAACTTCCCCTGAGAGAGCTTTGATTATGCCTTTAAAGAAAAAAGGCGGCAGAAACTCTAACGGCAGGATAACCGTAAGGCACAGAGGCGGTGGCCGGAAGAGACGGTACAGAGTTATTGATTTTAAGAGGGATAAACGTGGTGTCTCCGCCAAGGTTGCTTCTATAGAGTATGATCCAAACCGGTCTGCGAGGATAGCGTTATTGCATTATCTTGATGGTGAAAAACGATATATGCTTGCCCCTACAGGCATTAGAGTCGGTTCTACAGTTATATCGGATGAAAAGGCGGATATAAAGATCGGCAATGCACTCCCGCTTAAGTCCATCCCTTTGGGAACTATTGTCCATAATATAGAGCTTAGACCCGGAAAGGGCGGCCAGATGGCAAGGAGCGCAGGGGCATATGCACAGCTTGTTGCCAAAGAGGGAAGATATGCGCAGCTTAAACTCCCGTCAAATGAAGTGCGGATGGTTCTCCTTGAATGTTATGCCACTATAGGGCAGATCGGCAACACCGATCATGAGAATGTATCTCTTGGCAAGGCCGGCAGAAAAAGGTGGCTTGGTATCCGTCCTACCGTAAGGGGTACCGTTATGAATCCTGTTGATCATCCTCACGGAGGAGGGGAAGGAAAGAGCAAGGGAGGCAATAATCCTGTTACTCCATGGGGGGTTCCAACAAAGGGTTACAAGACAAGAAAAAATAAGATAACCGGTAAATTCATTGTGTCAAAGCGGAAATAAAGTGATCAATGGTTTCCGCTGATTAGGAGATATGTGCTATGGCCAGATCAGTTAAAAAAGGACCTTTTGTTGATAAGTGTCTGCTTGATAAGGTGATAAGGTCTAATGAATCCAACTCGAAAAAGATCATAAAGACATGGTCAAGACGTTCAACGATCATACCGGAGATGGTAGGCCTTACCATGGCTGTTCATAACGGCAATAAGTTTATTCCTGTATTTATAACAGAGAATATGGTTGGTCATAAATTAGGTGAATTCTCACCCACGCGTACCTTTCGCGGCCATGCGGGTGACAGAAAGACAAAGCTTAAATAAGCAATGGTTTTTAGGGAGTGTATTTAAAGATTATGGAAGCTAAAGCTGTTGGAAGATTTCTAAGGATATCACCACGGAAAACTCGACTGGTGGTTGATCTTATAAGGGGTAAAAAAGCGGAAGAGGCTTTAACTGTGCTTGCTTTATGCAGGAAGAGTGCGGCAGGTGTAATACTGAAGCTTTTAAGATCTGCCATTGCCAATGCCGAAGATACAAGCTCTGTTGATGTAGATGATCTCTATGTTAAAAGGATTTTTGTAGATGACGGTCCTACCGTTAAGAAACTCAATCCAAAGGCAATGGGCAGGGCAAATATTATAAGAAGTAAAATGTGTCATATAACTGTAGTCGTAGGCGAGAAGTAAAAGAGTTTATTAGGTAAATATCCGTGCAGAGTATGGTTGATACTGCGGGACACAGGGTAAAGAAAGGAGACTGATATTGGGGCAGAAGGTTAATCCTATTGGCTTCAGGCTTGGTGTTATTAAAACATGGGAATCAAGGTGGTTTAGCGATAAGGACTATCCCAGGTTTTTACACGAGGATATTAGAGTAAAGAAGTTTGTAAAAAAGAGTTTATTTCATGCCGGCGTTTCGAAGATTGAGATCGACAGGAAGGCAGACAATATTAATATAGTTATTCATACTGCAAGGCCGGGTATTGTTATAGGTAGAAAGGGCACGGAAGTGGAGGTTTTGAAAAAACAACTTTCAAAGCTTACCGACAGGAATATTACAATCGATATTCAAGAGATAAGAAAACCGGATCTCGATGCCCAACTGCTTGCGGAGAATATTTCATTACAGCTTATTAAAAGAGTAAGTTTCAGGAGGGCAATGAAAAGGGCTGTCACATCTTGTATGAAGATGGGGGCATTAGGGATTAAGATAGCCTGTTCGGGAAGACTGGGGGGACATGAGATTGCAAGGAGTGAGTGGTATAGGGAAGGCAGAGTACCCCTTCATACATTAAGGGCGGATGTGGATTATGGTGTTGCTGAGGCAAAGACAACGTATGGTATTATCGGTGTAAAGATCTGGATATTTAAAGGCGATGTGATTGTTAAAGAGGCAGGCGGTGAAGATTAGATTAAGCGAGGTGTTTTAGACCATGTTAATGCCCAAAAAGATAAAATTCAGAAAGCATCACAGGGGAAAAAGAGCAGGCATTGCAAAAAGGGGGGCGACCCTTAATTTTGGTGATTATGGTTTGCAGGCAACCGAGAGGTGCTGGCTTACCACAAGACAGATTGAGGCTGCACGTATTGCAATGACAAGGTATATTAAAAGGGGAGGAAAGATATGGATAAGGGTCTTCCCTGACAAACCCATAACAAAAAAGCCTGCGGAGACAAGGATGGGCGGGGGAAAAGGGGCGCCGGAGGATTGGGTGGTGGTTGTAAAGCCAGGCAAGGTACTTTATGAGATGGAAGGCGTGTCCGAAGATATTGCAAGAAGGGCATTGAAACTTGCTTCTTATAAACTTCCGTTTGCAACAAAGTTTATCTCGAGGAAACAGGCATGAAGATAAAAGATTTCAGAGAATTGACCGTTGAGGAACTGAATGATAAAAGTGAAGAGCTCCGTACAGAGCAGATCAGGCTTAAGCTTCAAAATGCTACTGCACAGCTTGACAACCCTATACGGCTTCGTTATATACGTAAAGATATTGCAAGGATAGAGACTGTTTTAAGGGAAAGGAAGACAGTTTGAAAAGGTGATGGTTATGGTTGGTAACGGAAAAGGAAGAAGAAAAGAAAAGGTCGGCCTTGTCGTAAGCGACAAGATGGACAAGACTGCGGTTGTGCTTGTTAACCAGAGGGTTAAACATAAGCTCTATGGGAAGTTTATCTCTAAAAAGACAAGGTATAAGGCTCATGATAAAGATAATGAGTGCAGAGTAGGCGACAGGGTTAAGATTGAAGAGACCAGGCCCTTAAGTAAAGAGAAGAGATGGCGGATAAAGAAGATTATTGAAAAGGCTCTCTAAAGGGGGATAAGCGTTTAATGATACAGATGCAGACAAAACTTGGTGTGGCTGATAATTCAGGAGCTAAGAAACTCTCCTGTATAAAGGTGCTTGGCGGCAGTCGTAGAAGATATGCTTCCCTTGGGGACCTGATTATTGTTTCTGTTAAAGAGGCCCTGCCGAATTCTAAAGTAAAGAAGGGAGAAGTTCACAGGGCGGTGGTTGTAAGGGTCAAAAAAAACATAAGGCGGCCTGATGGTTCTTATATAAGGTTTGATGAGAATTCGGCAGTTTTGATAAGTCGACAGAACGAGCCCATCGGGACAAGAATATTCGGACCTGTCGCAAGAGAGTTGCGAGCAAAAAACTTTATGAAGATCATCTCTCTTGCTCCCGAGGTCCTGTAGAGGGTACGGTAATAACTATGGCAAAATTTTTTGTAAAAAGAGACGATCAGATAATGGTAACAAAAGGCAGGGAGCAGGGCAAGACAGGTAAGATATTACGCGTTATACCTGAGAAATCTCAGGTTATAGTTGAGAAGCTTAATATAGTAAAGAGACACCAGCGTCCCAATCCCCAGTTTGGACAGGGTGGAATAGTTGAGAAGGAGGCGCCTATTTCCATCTCCAATGTTATGCTTCTGTGTGCAAAATGCAAAGGCGCAGTGAGGGTGGGGGTAAAGATATTAAAAAACGGCAGCAAGGTGCGTTACTGCAAGAAATGTGATGAGGTTATTGACAAGTAACTTGAGCGGGACATTAGACAATGGCAAGGATTAAGGATAAATATAAGAAGAATGTAATATCTCAATTGATGAAGGAGTTTAAGTATAAAAACGTAATGGAAACGCCTTCACTGACCAAGATAGTTGTAAATGTAGGGCTTGGCGAGGCTATTCAAGATATTAAAGCGCTTGACTTTGCGCTTCAGGATATAACTGCCATAACCGGGCAGAAGCCTGTTATTACAAGGGCTAAAAAATCCATAGCCTCTTTTAAATTGAGAGAAGGCATGCCCATAGGGTGTATGGTGACCCTAAGGGGAGAAAGGATGTATGAGTTCTTTGACAGACTTGTGAACTTTTCTCTTCCGCGGATCAGGGATTTTAGGGGTATTTCCGGCAAGGCATTTGATGGCAGAGGAAACTATACATTGGGTATTAAGGAGCAGATCATATTCCCTGAGGTCGATTATGATAAGGTTGATAAGATAAGAGGAATGAATATTACTATTGTTACTAATGCAAAAAACGATGAGGAGGGCAAGGCTCTGCTTAAACATCTGGGCATGCCTTTCAGAGATTAACGGAGGTTTTTGTGGCAAGAAGGTCTTTGATTGTTAAGGCACAGAGAAAAAAGAAATTTAAGGTTAGAGAGTATAACCGTTGTCCTCTCTGTGGCAGACCGCGGGCATATTACAGAAAGTTTGATATGTGCAGGATATGTTTTCGAACCCTTGCCTTGAAGGGGGCTATCCCGGGAATAATTAAGGCAAGCTGGTAATTTTTACAGATCCTGTTTTGATTGGTGTCTATCTGGAAACCCATATAGACACTAATTACAATCAATTTTTAGCCAAGATTTATTAGGAGTGATTTTTTATGACTATGACCGATCCTGTAGCTGATATGCTTACAAGAATACGTAATGGACTTAAAGCCCGTTTTGAGAAGGTTGATATCCCTACTTCGACCCTTAAGGTTGAGATAGCTCGAATATTGAAGGAAGAGGGGTATATTAATGACTATAAGGTCAAAAAAACAACGGATTATAACAAGCAGGGTGTTTTGAGGATTTACTTAAAATATGATGGTGATAAAAACAGTATTATTTCAGGCATCAAAAGGGTAAGCAAACCAGGTTTAAGGATATATTCTAAAAAGGATTCTATACCGCGGGTAATGGATGGGCTTGGAATAGCCATTCTTACTACTCCAAAGGGTGTTTTAACAGATAAAAAGGCAAAGGAGTTCAATACCGGCGGAGAGGTTCTTTGTTATGTCTGGTAATGTTAATTTAGAGAAGGAAAGGTATTGAAAGATGTCTCGTATAGGTAAGGTGCCGGTGCCGCTTTTTGATGGGATAAAAACAGTATTTAAAGACGATATATTAACTGTAAACGGACCCAACGGCGCCCTTTCTCAAAAGATTGATGGAGATATAACGCTTGAGATAAGCGATAAGGAGATTGTTGTAAAGAGAAGAGACGACAGCAGAAGAGCCCGCTCTATGCATGGACTTATGCGCACCCTTATAAATAATATGGTTACAGGTGTAAAAGACGGGTTTACAAGGAAGCTTGATATAGTGGGTGTCGGCTACAGGGCGGATGTTCAGGGCAATGTGCTTAATCTCAATCTCGGTTTTTCCCATCCTATTAAATATAATCTGCCTCAGGGGATAAAAGCTCAAGTTGAAAAACAGACTTCTATAATCCTGCAGGGGGCTGACAAACAACTGCTTGGGCAGGTTGCAGCGGAGATAAGGGCGTTCAGGAAACCTGAACCTTACAAAGGTAAAGGTATTATATATGCGGGTGAGCATATAAGAAGAAAGGCCGGCAAGGCTGTAGCTAAATAAATATATTAAGAGGGTCTAACGTGATAAACGTAAAAAAGAAAAAAAAGGCATATGAAAAGAGAAAGTTCAGGGTAAGAAAGAAGATAAAGGGAAATGCCGAAAAGCCCCGTCTTACCGTCTATAGAAGCAACAGACATATATATGCCCAGATCATTGATGACAGCGTCGGCACGACAATCAGCGCTGCCTCAACCCTTAACAAGGAATTGAAAGACTTTAAGGCAAAAGGTAAAATAGATATTGCAAAGCAGGTGGGACTGTTAATTGCGAAGAATGCCATGTCAAAGGGTATAGTAAAGGTGGTT
>JALXFI010000120.1 GCA_027069035.1 bacterium | reverse complement strand
CCATGCAGTGCCGATCACCACCCATATAAAGACAAGTATCATAAGGTGACGGTAATAATCGTTTTTTACAATAAGGGGAAAGACTGTAAGCGCTATGAGAAGAATTATAAGGGTAATTTTTTTCATACCTTGATAAGCTGTCTGAAACCGCCCGGCAGAAATAGAAGGACTATAATGAAAATGATCAAACCTATCATCTCTTCAAATTCCATCCCGATATAGGTTGCGCCAAAGGCCTCGGCAAGTCCTAAAGTTAAACCGCCCGCAATAGCGCCCACCGTCGAACCCAGTCCTCCGAGTACGCATATTATAAATGCCCTGCGGGTAAACGGCCCGCCTATATCGGGGAAGAGATAAAAAAGCGGCATAAGCAGGGCGCCTGCCGCAGCGGCAAGAGCGGAACCAATGCCAAATGTTATAAATGTGATGCGTTCCGTATTTATCCCCATCAGAAGCGCGGCATCTCTATCTTGACTGGTTGCGCGTATGGAACGCCCAATGTCGGTTCTGTTGAGAAAGTAGAAGAGAAGTACGGTGATTAGTATCGAGATAATAAAATCTATGGCAAGGGGCAGGCTGAAGGAGATATTGCCTAAAAAAAATGTTGCATTTGAATAAACAGTCCTGACGGATTTGTAGTCCGAGGTAAATATAAACCTCATGGATTCGGTAAGCACCATGCCTATGCCGACTGTCATAAGTATCTGGTTTTCAGGGAGTATGGTTTCTTTTTTGATAAGCGGATTTAAGAGGTATTTCTGAAGAGCCATGCCAAAGAAGAAGAGTATGGGTATTACGATAAGAAGGGAGAGATAGGGATCGATGCCAAGATAGGTGAAACATACGAATGTAACATACATGGCAACCATCATAAGTTGACCATGGGCAAGGTTTATTATGCCCATTACCCCCATTATGAGTGTCATGCCTATGCCTATGACGGCATAAAGGCCGCCTTTTAGTATGCCGGCTATAAGCGCCTGTAAAAAGAGATCCATTTATCTTTTGATTATCTGCGTTCTTTTAGCCAGTTGACCGGATAAACGTATTTGACCTTTGCCAGCTTTTTCGGCCAGATCATTTCGAGTTTTCCATTTATCCACTGGACGACATAGGTCTTGAGCCTATTCTGGTGTATCTTTCTCCCATAAGACGTGAATTTAACAGGTCCGAATACCGTCATCATATCTGTCTCGGAAAGGGCCTTTTTTATATCTTTTGACGAAAACGACCTTGCCCTTTTCAGCACATCTGCAATTACATACATTGCCGAGTATGCTTCTGCTCCATGGTACTCTGCAGATTTATTATATTTTTTCTTGAAGTTGTCATAATAATCTTTTGCTCCAGGTATAGCAAGGGATTGATGCCATAGAGTGGCGGAGACCACCTTTTCGGATGCCTTGCCGGCATTCTGTTTAAATTCAGGCAGGGTAAAACCTGCCGCAGCGCCTGCAAAGAGTTTGGGATTCATGTTAAGCTCCATGGATTGTCTCATCAGAAGAGAGGCGTCCATTACATAAGATATTAAATAGATAAGGTCCGGATCTGCCGCTTTTACCTTTGCAAGGAGGGGTTTGAAATCCACAGCGCCGGCATCGTAGCTTTCTTCTAAAAGCACCTGTATGCCGAGTTTTTTGCAGCTTTTTCTAAAGGCCGCTGCGCCCTTGCTGCCGAAGAGGCTGTTTTCATGTAATATAACGGCAGTTTGTGGTTTTACCACCGACCTTAAAAAGCCTTCAAGACCACTGGCATATTCACTTACGGGAGGGTTTAATCTGAAGATGGCAAATCTCGGCAGTATTGCCTTTGCCTCTCTTTCCGCCCTTTTTTCAAGCCTTGCAATCTTGTCTTTTAACTTTACTATTTTTTTCGCATCTTTTTCTTCTGAAAGCTTTTTCCTTAATCTTTCCGCCCTCTGACCGCTGGGTGTAAAAGAGACAGGCTCTGTTATCTTATCGGCAGAGCCGGTGTTTACAAGAAAAGGAAATGCCTTGTTAAGGGCAACGCCTGCTATGGCATATGTTACGGATGAACTGTATCCGCCTGCAAGCATAACGACCCTGTTCTGGCTTATCAGTTTTTCCGCTGCAGAACGTCCCACATCGGGCTTGCCTGTATCATCTTCTATAAGAAGTTTTATCATCCTGCCGTTTACACCGCCTTTGGAATTTATCTCATCAACTGCCATTACAAAGGAGCTTTTCTCAATCTCTCCAAACTTTGCCTGCGGCCCTGTAAGAGGCAAGATAATCCCTACCTTAATACTGTCTGCGGCAAATATGTTTGGGATTAAAGTTATTGAAAGAAACAATGTTAAGATAACAAACGAGACTTTCTTAAACATGGCGTTCCCTCCTTATCAAACTATAGGGTTTTATAAATAGCGGATTAAGTTCAGGAATGAAATATAGCTCTAAAATTAACAGGTTTTACTTTATCTGTCAAAAGAATAAAAGTCATGCCTTCAATAACCATGGTGTTTAACGTCTCTTGCCATTTATATTTAAATGTGTTATGAAAATAATATCCATAGGGACTTGGGTATTATATTTGAGATAGGGAGGATTTATTATGGATCCAATATACTTTTCGGGTGAAGAACTGCTTGCCATAGCGTTAAGGATTGAAGAAAACGGATGGGGTTTTTACAGCGAGGCATACAAGGGAGCTCAGAGCGAAAAGATGAAAGAACTCTTTGATTATCTTGCCAAACAGGAACTGGAACATATAGAGTCGTTTAAGAAACTGTATAAGTTAGTAAAAAGGGAGAAGGTTAAGACCTTTGATGAGCTTGCAGAGGATGATGAGGCGGCTCTTTATCTAAGGGCGCTATCCGATTCAAGGGTCTTTACCGATCCGGGGGAAGGTATGAGAAGGGCGCGCTCATTGACAAGTGACAAAGAGGCGCTTGATGTTGCTTTAGGATTTGAAAAGGATTCCATACTCTTTTATTATGAGATGGCAAAGGTGATAAAGGGCGATGAAAAAAAGATAGTTGAAAGCCTTATAGAGCAGGAAAAAGAACATTTTTTTAAACTCTCTCGACTCAAGAAAGAATACTTGTAAACTATTATTTCAAATCCCGATATCGCGGGATTTGGGTTCAGGTGACAAGGCGATTGCCTCCCTCTTTAAACCCTTTTTTAATTAGACTTTCAAGTTTATTGACTAATTTTTCTTTCTCTTTGCCGTCCTGCGGATAGGTCACCACACCTATCGTTACCGTCAACTTTATTGTGCCGGCCTTATCTTCTGCAAGGTCTATGCGTCCTGCTAAAAGTCTTATCTTGTTTCCTACCTTAATGGCCGATTCTTTGGTGGTTTCCGGAAGTATTACAATGAATTCGTCTCCCCTATAGCGTATTATAGGATCGGCCTTTCTTATATGTTTTTCGATAAGAGAGACTATCTTTTTGAGGGCATCATCGCCATTTAACCTTCCGTTCAGTTTGTTGAACTCTTCAAACTTGTCTATATCAAGCAGGAGCATGGAGAATACCCGCCCATATCTTTTTGCCCTTGCAATCTCGTGAACAATCCTTTTGTTGAAATATCTGAGATTATACATGCCGGTGAGGGTATCGAGCATCTTAGCCCTTGCCGGGTAGAACCTTTCAAGTTTCCATATCTCATTTAATATATCATCTGTGTTGATGCCACCTTTCTGTATAACACTTCCTATTGATGCGCCGAGATATTTTTTATCTTCTGCCGAAAGTTCCTTGCCGGTAAATATAATGACAGGGATATCCTTTGCGGTTGGGTGGGCTTTTAGTTCGTTTACCACATCAAAACCGTTTACTTCAGGCATGATCAGATCAAGGATTATAAGGTCAGGATCCCTTTCAATCGCCATATCGATGCCTTCCCTTCCGCCAAAGGCATGAAGTGTGCCGAACCCTTTTTCTTTTAGGATATCCGACAGGTACTCTACAGAGGCAGGTTCATCGTCTATTATAAGTATGGAATAGGGATTGCGTTTTACCTTTGTTGTCAGACTTGCCCTTCCCAATTTACCGAGGAATGCATCTTTATTTATCGGTTTTTCAATATAGTCCACTGCCCCAAGCCCAAAGGCCAGTTCCTTGTCATCAAGTGCAGATACAATAATTACCGGTATGTCATATGTCTCGGGGTTTGACTTTAATTTGCTTAATACCTCCCAACCATCGTATTTTGGAAGCATGATATCGAGTGTTATCATAAAAGGATTGAGTTCTTTGGCCTTCTTAAGCGCATCAGCGCCGTCATATGCGCCTGCCACCCTGTAGCCTGCCTCTGTAAGATAATTTTTCATGAGTTCGAATACGTCAAGATTATCTTCTACTACAAGCACAAGTGGCATGTCTTCAACCGTATGACGAAGGGCGGATTCTATGCTTGTTTCTTCTGCCCTCATAAGCTTCAAGGGTTCTTTGAATGAAAATACGGTTGTCGGTAGCATAAATGTAAAGTTTGAACCTTTGTTGACCTCACTTTCCAGCCATATTCGGCCTCCGTGAAGTTCTATAAGTTTTTTGGTCAATGCCAGTCCGAGGCCCGTCCCTCCTGCCTTTCTCTTGCTTGAGCCGTCAACCTGATAGAATTCGTCGAATATATGGGCCTGCTCGCTTTGGGATATGCCTATTCCCGTGTCCTTTACGGATATCTCTAAAGCCTTATCTCCGAATTTGTCGGCAGGGGCGAGGTCTTTTAATCCTATGTGAACGTCTATCCTTCCTCCCTCAGGTGTAAATTTGATGGCATTGCTTAAAAGGTTGAACATTACCTGTTTAAATTTTCCGTGGTCAAGTTTCAGTATGGGAGACTTGGGCAGGTTGTGGACTTGAAGCGCTATATTTTTCATAAATGCCTGAGGTTTTATTATGCCTATAATCTCTCCCATTACCTCGGAAAAATTACACTCTTCTCTGTAAAGGTCAAGCCTGCCCGCCTCGATCTTTGACATATCAAGCAGATTGTTTATAAGTTCAAGCAGGTGTTCTCCGCTGCTGTGTATGTACTCGATATAATGATTCTGCTTTTCATTTAATTGACCATAGGCAGGATCTTTAAGAAGCTCTGAAAACCCAAGGATCGAATTTAACGGGGTTCTGAGTTCGTGGCTTATATTCGAAAGAAACTCCGACTTGAGTTTATTTGCCCTTACCAGTTTATTGTTTAATTTTTCAAGATGAGCTTCATTTTCTTCAAGTCTGTCCATCATGGTGTTAAAGTTTTTAGAGAGTTTGCCTATCTCATCTTCTGAAGACAACGGAAGTCTAAGGGAATGTTCCCCTTTGGATATCCTTACGGTTGTTGCCTTAATGGTGTCTATCGGGTCGGTTATATATCTTTTTAGTAGATTCCAGAAGAAAAGGGAGAGCAGTATGGCCATACTGGTTATGATAAAGTCTGTTGTATCGGCAAATCTGTGTTGTTTTACGGCCATGGAGAGAGCCTCGTTTGAAAGTGTTTTTTCTACCTTTAAGTGTTCTTTTATGATCTTTTCAAGGTCATTAAAACTTTCCTCGAGATTTTTAATCTCTTTTTTTGTTTTTAATGATTTCGGTTCGTTCGATGATAAAAGATTTTCTTTTGAAGATATAAACGTCCTCCATGCAGATGTAAAGGATTTTAAGAAGGTCTTTTCCTCAGGGTCGTCACCGCTTTTATTGCCGAACAGTGTGTGTATATGTTCGGTAACACTTTCCTCCCTTTCCTTTATCGATTTGCTCAATTTATCTTTTAATTTGATATCACCGGATAGTAAGTGTATCAGTGTATTGGATCTAACGGAGGTGATGTCCTGTAGCATTTCTTCGGTATGTTTAAGGTGTACTGAGCGAATATTTATAATTTTTTTATATGAGTCTGTTATGAGGTTGATGCTTGAGGAGTTGATTCCGCCTACGATGCCGATAAGTATTAACATGACGATGAATACACCACCCAGTTTATATGATAATTTAATATCTTTAAATCTCATAATATAGACCTCTATTTAATGGTTATACCCGCAGATTCAAATTCCCCGAAGCCTTTTGTCACAATACTGTAAAGCGACTCAACAATATCCCTGTCCCATCTCCCTTTTATGGCTTCCTCTCTTATGATGGAGAAGGTCTCCTCCGATGAAAGTTCTTTCCTGTATGGCCGTTTGGAGGTAAATGCATCATATGCGTCTGCTACCGCCACTATCTTTGCGTGAAGAGGGATTTCTTCCCCCTTTAAACCGTCAGGGTAGCCCTTTCCATCGATCCTTTCGTGATGGTGTCTTATGACGGGTATCATAGGTTGCGCAAACTTAAGATGGCTGCATATTTTTTCCCCTATGACAGGATGTTCCTTTATAACGGAATACTCCTCTTGTGTAAGCGGACCGGGCTTATGAATTATCGAGACATTTATACCAATCTTGCCGATATCGTGAAGGATGCTCGCCTCCTTAATGGTCTTCTGCTCTTTCTTTGACAGTCCTATAAGTTTTGCTATCTCAACAGATAAATTGGACACCCTGTTTGAGTGGCCGTGGGTATAAGGATCATTGGCCTCCAAAGCTGTGGCGAGACTGTAGATTACGTTTCGTGTCTGCTCTAATTCTTCATTTAATCTTTTTACCTTTAAAAGGGATTTTATCCTTGTTTGAAGCTCGATCTTATTGTAGGGTTTGCTCAAGAAATCGTCTGCTCCTGCCTCAATCCCTTTTATTCTGTCCTCGACATCTTTGAGTGCCGAGACCATAATAACGGGAATAAAACGGGTTTCATCCTTGTTTTTTATCCTTTTACATACCTCGTAGCCGTCAAGTTCAGGCATCATTACATCGAGTAATACTAAGTCTATCGGCTCACTGTAAATATAGTTTAATGCTTTTTTGCCGCTTTGTGCCTTTACAACATTATAACCAAGATTTGAAATATGCATTTCAAGGATGACGATATTTTGAGGATTATCATCTACTATAAGTATGGTTTCAGTCTCTCTATCCATATGTATAGATTATCCAAAACAGGTTGATGAAATTGGAATATATCTATATAACATAATATATAATTTTATGTCTATCCCAAATCCCGCGATAGCGGGATTTGAAAAAAAGAAACGACTTGAAACTGTAAAAACTATCTGGTAAACTTAGCCCTATATTCAGAAAATATGTAAATTTTCTATTTTAGAAAGGCTTAATTTTGTTGTAATAAGTGATATGGAGAGATGGCCGAGCCGGCTGAAGGCGCTCGCCTGCTAAGCGAGTGTACGAGTTAAAGCTCGTACCGAGGGTTCGAATCCCTCTCTCTCCGCCATGATTTAAATAGGGACAGCGACCATTTTTTAAT
>JALXFI010000119.1 GCA_027069035.1 bacterium | reverse complement strand
GCACTGGAGAGACTGCAAGCCCTGAGCAGGCGCAGGAGGTTCATTCCTTTATCAGAGGATTTTTATCGAAGAGATTCGGGCTTGAGGTGGCAAATTCCTGCAGGGTTGTATACGGCGGAAGCGTAAAACCTGACAATGTCGATAGACTGATGGCTCAACCGGATATAGACGGCGCACTTGTGGGCGGGGCAAGCCTAAAGATTGATTCTTTTTCAAGGATAGTGCAGTTTAAAGGTTTTTAAAGAAGGGTAAAACCCCAAAACAGATTTAGGTTTTTGGGTAAAAATATATTCTTGAAATGGACTTTGTATTGTTGTATAATTTACCATAATCTGACGGAGGGTAGTGATGCATACTGCAGTAATTTTTATTCATATATTTGTAAGTATATTCCTTATTCTGGTTGTCCTATTACAATCCGGTAAAGGAGCAAGTATGGGAGCTGTCTTTGGCGGTTCGTCAAATCAGACCCTTTTTGGCAGCTCAGGTCCGGCAAGCATGCTGAGTAAACTTACGGCGTTTTGTGCAATAATCTTTATGATGACTTCCTTATATCTTGCCTATACATCTGTTCCAAGGATCAATTCTACTATTCTCGATAATGTTAATACCAACCAATCAGTGCCTCCCTCAAACACGCCGGTGGGCAAATAATCATTATTCGTCTTTCGTCTTTTTTTCATTTAAGAGAATAATTCTTCCATTTTTTACTCAAATAAAACACTTTTTTCTGTGAAGTTGCATTTATGGTTCTGGAAGGGACTATTAATCCTTGATTTTTTCTATTTATGTGATTAAAGTATAAAAGTGGAGGTTGCTTGTGGAAAAGAGACAACCTAAAATTGATTTTGCCTTTAATGAGGAGCATAAAAAAAGAGTAGAGGCCCTTTCCACCTTTAATGAATTGGGAAAGGCTTTAACTTCCTCTCTCAATATTAAGGATGTTCTTAAGATAATGATGGATAAGATCCATGTTCTTTTGAGGCCTAAAAACTGGTCGCTTCTCCTTATTGATGAAGAAACTGGAAAACTTTGTTTTGAGATAGTTGTGGGAGAGGGTGCAGATAAGATAAAGGATATGAAACTTGATATTGGAGAGGGGCTTGCCGGGTGGGTGGCCAAAGAGGGTATACCTGTTTTTGTCCCGGATGTAATGGAAGATAAGAGGTTTACCAGCAAGATAGATAAGGCTATAAATTTTACGACAAGATCTGTTGTTTGCGTGCCGCTTGTAAGTAAAGGGAAAACGCTTGGAGTAATAGAACTTATAAACAAGACGGAAGACGACCTTTTTACAGAGGAAGACCTCCTTGTCCTTACTACCCTTGCCGATTATACTGCCATAGCCCTGGAAAACGCCAAGTACCTCCAGAAGGTCGAAGAACTTACTATAACCGATGACCTTACAGGTCTTTATAATGTGCGTTATCTTCACCGTTTTCTTGATTATGAAGTCGAAAGATCAAAGAGATACAGGATGTCGTTATCTATGGTCTTTTTTGATATAGATTACTTTAAATCCATTAATGACACATATGGGCATATATGTGGCAGTAATCTTTTAAAGGAGATTGGCCGCATTGTCTTTAAGACGGTAAGAAAGGTGGATATGGCCTGTAGATATGGCGGCGATGAATTTATTATCGTTATGCCTCAAACGGAAAAGAAGGATGCCCTGATAGGTGCAAAGAAGCTGAGAAGAAAGATAAAGAGGCATGTTTTTTTAAAAGATGAAGGCTTAAAAGTAAAGATCACAGCAAGTTTTGGTATTGCCTGTATGCCCGAAGATGCAAAAGACAAGATATCTCTTATTCATTGGGCGGACCACGCAATGTACAGTATTAAAAATTTGAACAGGGATGGGATAGCCGTTGCATAAAAAAAGCGTTTTTTACAAAGTATTTTTCAACTGCCTGTTGTTGAGCCTTCTGACGGTCTTTGCCGCCGGATGCGGATACTATCGTCTCGACACCGTTGGCAAGAAGATACCCGATGAGAGTGTAAAGAGATTGCATGTAGGATATACAACAACGGACGGAGTTATTGATATCTTTGGAAAGCCATCTCAAGTAAAAAATCTTGATAATGGGGCAAAGAAACTGATTTATGAGTATACAGAGACACGCACTCCCGTGTATGTGGGCGGGATGGTTGTATATGAAAAGGGCAGGAAAGAATCCAAAAGCATCCTTACTATCACTGTAAAGAACGGAGTGGTAGAGTCTTATACTTTTAAGAGTCAACATGAGGAGTGAGTTGGACTGTAGGTTGCGGGGAAAGCGAGGGGGTAATTCTTACCACGAATAAACACGAATCTTCACGAATAAAAACTTTAAGAGCAAAACCTTTAAATACAAAAGTTTTTTTAATATTCGTGCCAATTGGTGAGAATTCGTGGCTGATCTTTTGCCACTAAAATCCGTGTCCATCCGTCTTTATCCGTGTCCGATTCATTCTTTTTTAGAGATAGATTTTTATAATATTCGTGCAAATTCGTGGCTAATCTTTTTTAATAGGACACAGATTT
>JALXFI010000118.1 GCA_027069035.1 bacterium | reverse complement strand
ATATAACACTTCAGGTTGTATGCATAAACCTTTATTATCCCGTTTAAAAGCATGATCTATTGATCTTGAAAGAATACCCTCGTCTGTTGCTATCCATTCAACGCCCTCTTCTAAAAAGAGCTGAACCAATTCGTTACTTACAGAGCCTTCCGAAGGCCAACATCCGGACGGGCTTTCGCCAAAGATGCTTTTAAAATAATCTATACCAAGGGAAAGTTGTGCCTTTGCATCCTCAGGATGTCTGAACCTTTCCGTAGGAAGGGTTACATGAGGCATCGCCTCTCTTGCAGAGTATGAATCACATAGAAGAGGCAGTATCGGATGGTAGAATGGAGATGTGGTAAGTTCAATTATGCCTTTTGTTTGTAATTCTCTATACTTAGGTATAATCTTTTTTATCACGTGTATCTGCTTGTCGAGAATCTTTAACTTCTCATCCTGCGTGTATCCCCTGCCCTTTTTTACCATATCAGCCAAAAATCTATCTCCGTTTAGGTGTACAGGGTCAAACCAAGCAAGGTTAAACCACACCTGAAGGTCCAAAATGTCCTGATCGGTAAAGTATCTTACAGCATCTTTAAGGGTTTCCTTTCCAATATATTCGCCCCTTTTTAAAAGCAGTTCATTGTATCTTGGAAACGGGTTAATCATGTTGTCCCAATTGAGCATAAAAAAGTTTTCGAGTATGAAAGATCGTTCCAGTGAACCGAGTTCTTCAGGGGGTTTTTTGGAAATATTAAAATACTCATCTTCGGCGTTTCCGGATGCATAATCTTTCAACTGTTCAAGAAGAGAAGGAACAATGTTAAACGTCTGATGCACTGAAGGAAAGTCATCAAGGATTGACACCATGTCGTAGTAGTCCTTTATCCCGTGAAGGCGCACCCACGGCATAATATATCTGCCCGTATTTGGGTCTTTATAGTATGGCTGGTGCATGTGCCATACAAAGGCAATGTAAAGAAGATTCGATGACATAAAAAAATACCTTCTAATATAGTCTATCTAAAAATATGCAAAACCCCTTTTTTGGTTAAAAAAAGAACGTCCTTGCCTGTTACAACAGGTGTCGAAGAGACAGGAGCGTCAACTTTAGACCCCCACAAACTTTCACCCGTATTGATGTCAAATATCTCTATATAACCGCCTTTTGTTCCTAAAAATTTAATATCGAACAGATTTGTTTCATAATTTGATGAGACTATAAGGAACCGTCCGGAAACACTTGCTCCTACAGGAGTTCCAAGGGCAAGTTTTTTCCTCCATAGTGTCTCGCCCGTTATCTTATTAACGGCAAATATCTGTCCTTTTTTGTTAAATAAAAATATCTTGTTTTTCGTTATTGAAAATGTTGATGCCTTTATTGTATCGAATCTCCTGACCTCTTCGCCGATTTCATCCAAAATGATAAGCGTGCCATTAGAGTCTGTAAGATAAAGCATGCCGTTGCTTATAACAGGCTGACAGGTATCAAAGACTGCATTGTCGGCTCTGTCTATTTGAAGCCTAAAGACTCTGCTGCCATCATTTATATTAAGGGCAACCAGTGAGCCGTCTGCAAAGCAGATATAAACCTTTTTATTGAAATAGGCGGGAGAGCTGTGTTCCCTCACATAGAATCTCCCTTTCAAACCTTCCCTGTAATGCCAGAGCTTTTTGCCGGTAGAGATGTTTAGTGCATTTACGTCTCCGCTAACACTTTTAATGACAACCTTTCCATCCACAATCAGGGGGGATGAGAATACCGGTGATCTCAATTGGACACTCCATACTTTACTGCCGTCAGCATTATTGATCGCATAGACCCTGCCTTTCGTAGTGCCAAAGACCACCTTATCCTGATATATTGACGGGCTTGACTCAATTCCACCCGCCGTTTCAAATTTCCATATCTTGTTTTTCTCTTCAATATTGAGGGCGTATAAAAGATTATCTGTGCTGCCTATATATGTCCGTCCGTTTACTACAACAGGATAAGAATGCAATTTGGAGGATGACGGTTTAAGATATGACCTTTTGTTTATCCGGTAGCTCCAGTAATGTTTAAGTGGAAGTGACAATGATGCTACACCATTACCGCTTCTGTAAATATCGGAAAGATAGGTAGGCCAGCTTCCTTCTTTATTATGCACTTCTTTGGACTTGATCAAAGAAGCCTTATTGGAGGCGGCGCAGGAAAATAAAAATAAAAGCAAAAATGCCGAGAAAACACATGCTGCTGACTTTATGGACTTACTGTTCAATATCAATAATAACAAATTAAAACAAGTTGAGTTTTAAAAAAAATTTTATTCAGATAACCGGCCTCAGTTGGCTTTATCCGAATCACCCTTGATCTTTCTTGGCTCTCCGCTCAACTCGTTCATCCTTTCTTTTGCCCAACCGGTAAGTTTAAAGTTTGGGGTTTCATTCCTTAATTTTGTGTATAACTCCATGGCCTTTTTGTTTTGTCCCATTCTATCATACAATACAGCCCTGTCAAATGTGAGTATTTCTTTTAAAAAACTGCCTCTTGGATCATCATAGGCC
>JALXFI010000117.1:6039-7354 GCA_027069035.1 bacterium | reverse complement strand
ATGATAACAGAATATGCATGGATGGGATAGGTGGGGGTTGGACAAAACACTACATCACCCGGGCCTATTATTGCAAGGGCAAGATGAGATATGCCCTCTTTAGAGCCTATTGTAACGATCGCTTCACTCTCGGGGTCCAGTTCAACACCGTATCTCCTCTTATACCAGTCTGTGATAGCAAGCCTCAGCTTATATATGCCCTTTGATGCCGAATAACGGTGATTATGAGGTTTGCATGACGCCTCTATGAGTTTCTCCACTATATGGTTAGGGGTCGGCTGATCCGGATTGCCCATGCCAAAATCAATTATATCCTCTCCGCGCCGCCTTGACTCTATCTTAAGCTGGTTTACGATATTAAAGACATAGGGAGGAAGCCGCTTGATTCTATGAAATTCTTCCATCTGTTACACATCCTTACCCTTTAGTAAATTTAGGTATTATTATCATCTTTCACCATTCTTTACAAGAATTTAAAAATAGGGACAGCGACCGTTTTATTGCCTGATATCAAGTACATTCTTAATTTAAAAATAGGGACAGCGACCGTTTTATTGCCTGATATCAAGTACATTCTTGAACAATTCGGGATAACGTTTTAAAAGGGATTTTGTTATAAGATGATCGAGGTGGGCGGTGGAATTAGGGCTATAACCCATAACCCGTTTCCATACCTCCTGACGCTCCATGCACAAATATATTGGTATTGGAAATTTATCATTATATCTGCTTATTGCTTCAAAAACGAACTTGTACATCTCAACACGAATGGGTTTAACATATCTTGTCTTGCCGTCCGGGCCGGTTATCATTTCTGAGGCAGTAATGCTGCTTGAGGGGAAGTTGCTTTCAATGGTCTTCTTCATCTCTGGATTAAAACGGAGGCTGCCTATGGAGATCCATGCGATACGCCGGGCATCCACATTATTAAATATCATCTCTATAAGATCTTTATAGCCCCGCCGCCAATCTTGATATAGAATCATCGGGTCAAGATGAATGCCCACAAGATAACCTGCATTTACAACAACCTTCATAGCTTCAAGACGCTTTGGAAGACTTGCCGTTCCATGCTCCTCCATGTCTATTATCTCCTGAGGATTCAGCGACCAGGAGACGACCGTATGCCCATTGTGATTAAGCTCAAGAAGCCCCTCCACATCCGCCGACTTGGTTTTCAGTTCAAGAACTGCGTTGGGCAGAGAAGAAAAACCCTTCACAAGCTCCGCCGCCGTGCCTGTACAGGTCTCCATTGCAAGACTGTCTCCCAGTTCCCATGTGCCTATGCGGAAGAATCTTCCAGGAGAGGCGCTGA
>JALXFI010000117.1:0-6029 GCA_027069035.1 bacterium | reverse complement strand
CTTTTGTTTTGACCTCCTCCATCACACTTTCAATATCGCCCACAACCTTTATCCTTCTATCGTTCAAGTAGCCCTGAAGAAAACAGTATGTGCACTTAAAAGGACAGTTGCTTACGGTGTCAAGCACCTGCACATTGCAGCATATATATTCTTTGGACATCGATGCGCATGGACGCATCGACTCTCCCCTTTTATAATGGATAAGAAGATGTTTTTTACCCTCATGAAAATCCAACAAAGAGACTTCGTGGTCTTGGTTTAAAACCTTGCGGCCGCCCTTTTTAAGCCTCTTTACTGCAGAAGAGTCTTCAAGCCCATCTTCAATATAAATACGGTAAGTTTCTTTCATCTAATCCGGCAAACATCTAAAGTTTATTCAATATCTCTTTTATACCCTTGCCAACCTTTTCGCTCTTTAGTATATTTGTTGTTTTTTCCCACATTTCACCTTCACAAATGGTTAAAGCAACCTTTATTTCCTTTTTTTCAAGCGTCTTATCCCATATCACATCGACGTTTTCAGGCAGCAACATCCCTTTTTTTACACTTTCAAGTTTATTGTTCAACCCTGTAAGAACAGGAAACCTGATTTCTTTTATAAAACCTCTCATCATCTCTGTCTTTTTATAAGGGCTTAAGGAAGCCGAAAGAATGTCCTTAATTCCGTTATTTTTAAGCAGGCTCACAGATTCAAGGTCGTTTGCCCTTAAATAGTCGTTTAGATTGGCAAGCATCTCTTCAAATACAGCGGCAGTAAGCGCAAGTTCATCCCTCCATGAAAAGACTGTTTTCAAAAGGGCATTGTCATAACGGGCAAGCTGAAGGCACTGCTTCATGGAGAATTTCTTTTCATAACAAAAGGCAAGGACATCTTCAGGAAGTTTCATAATCTTTTCCAGTTTTTTCAACACCGCATCATGTCCTTTAAGTCCAAGCAAAGGTAAAATGTTTTCAATAAGGGTCTCTCTTTTTACACCGAGACCGATGGCAAAATCAACAAATCTAACTTTATCTGCAAAGGTTAAATTACTTTTATTACTTAAATTTATAAATAAAAGCTCAAGTATATCCTTTAATGATACATCATCCTTCTTGATGATATGGCATGGAACATTTTTAAGGCCGACAGCCTCTGCGGCATAAAGTCTCTTATACCCGTCTATAAGATGGAGTTCGCTGCCGAGCCTATGGACCAAAACAGGGGTCAGCATGCCGAGTTTTCCGATCGAGTCAATAAGCAGGTCAATATTATCATCTTCATCCGGTACGTTTCGACGGCAATAGAGATATTTTGAATTGCTGCTCCTTATATCACAGGGAGACAAGTATATGATATCCATCAGACCTGCACCTCTTTTCTGATAGAGTTATATATAGCCTCGTATTTCTCTGCCCTGTCAAACATCATCCGTTTTCTGCTTCCCTGTATGAGAATAGAGAGTTTTTTTTGTAGAATACGAATTATATCCATCCTGTATTCCGGTAAATATTCTCTTTTTAACGCCTTAAGAAGTGCGTTTATCCGAAAGGCATCCATAGTCGGATATCTTTTTGAGAGTTGATCTTCATGGCCTCCGTGTTTTATAACACAAAAGCCAGGGTCAAGCCCAAACACAGTCTCCCTTCCAATCCTGAGCCACATATCATAATCCTCACACGCTGGAAGCCCCTCATCAAACATCCCGTTTTTTTCAAAAAGATCCCTTTTTACCATGACAGCCGAAGGGCTAACAAGACAGCGTTCAAGACTCTTCTTCCATATCCAGCCTTCCGGTTTTTTGTGATGCTTGCATGGATTTACACGCCTGCCGTTTCTTATCCACAATTCCTCCGACTGTATTGCCTCATAGAACGGATGTGTATTCAAAAATTTCCACTGCCGGTAAAGTTTATCATCCTTCCACATATCATCCGAATCAAGAAAGGATAACCATTTGCCTTTTGAGGCCTTTATCCCTGCGTTTCTTGCCGCAGAGACACCCCTGTTTTGAGGCAAAGAGATAATCCTGATTTTCTCATTAAAAGATTCAAGCAACTTCATGGTTCCATCTGTAGAGCCGTCGTTTACAACAATGACCTCCCTTGGGGGCAGACTCTGCCTTAAGACGGAAGCTACGCATTCGGCAATACCTTTTTCCCGATTATAGACAGGTATTATAACGGATATATCTGGCTCTTCCCGCCTTTTCAGAAAATTTAAAATACTTTTAATCTCGTCTCTAAGGTATGGCAATGATCTTAAAAACTGAGAAATAGCATTACTTCCTGAAACATCACTAATCCATTTTAACGAATGAAAGGATATATCCGTATCCTTAAATACATCCGCCTGGGCATAACACTCCATATCTATGCAGTTGAACCGCCTCCATAGCGAAGGTATATTGCCAAGTTTCGGCCTCTTTACGCTTAACAGTTCGCCTCCCCTGTGTATGTTAATGGATTCCGGCAGAGGGAAGGGGAGCCAGTCCTTTAAATTTAACCTGCCTCCCTCTTCGTTTCTAACCGTAAGAGGCATTATCCAGTCGCCTATAGTTACGCCCTTAACACCGCCAGCAGAGCCGATATTTACCACAAAAAGAGGGTTCAGGTTCTCCTTTATCCACATGGCTGTCTTTCTTGAAGCATGAAGTCCGACACCACTTATAATAAAGAGTACCGACTTATCCCCCGCCCCTTTAAATCCACCCGAACTCAAGGTTTTAAGTGTAGCTATTTCAACGTTTGATGCCTTCAGCCAATCGCAGGGAATCTCCCGTTTTAATGCAACAGTAAAGACCAATTGTTTTGACATATTACAAAACCATAATAGATTGTTTCTTATTAAAATCGAATACCATTCTATAGATTTTAATAAAAACTAACAAGCCGAAAAGTTTTTGTTGATTTACTTGTTTCTTTTTGTTAGCGTTAGCATAATCAAAGATTTTATGGATTATTCTTTCTTCACTCCTTATAAGCTTGGTAAAATAACACATGAACAACGGCAACACAAACCTCGAGAGCTTTGTAGCAAAGATAGGCGCAATACCTTTAATTCCGAAGGTTGCAAACAAGGTTATAAAACTTGTAGAAAATCCGGATACCACCGCCTCTCAATTGCAGGAAATTATCGATACGGATCAAGCGATCGCTTCAAGGCTGCTCAAGATCGCCAATTCTGCCTTTTACAGTTACAGCGGAAGCATAAACACGACAAGCGAGGCTGTAGTTCTTCTCGGCTTTAAGACAATAAAAAGCCTTGTCCTTGCGGCATCTATCAAGGATGTTTATAAAAGGTTCACTCTCACCGAGGAACTCATATGGGAACATTCTCTTTTCAGTTCCATATCTTCAAGATTTATTGCCAGAGAAAAAGGACTTTCATATCAAGAGGAGGCGTTCATATCGGGTCTTTTTCACAATATCGGCATGGTCATTATGAATAATGAAAAGCCTCAGGATTTTTCCGAGGTAATGCAGAGATTTTATAACAACGAGGTTTCTTTTATCGAAGCGGAAAATGAAGTTTTTGGATTTACACATAAAGAGGCGGGGGCTTTGATAACAAGAAAATGGAAGTTACCGGACTTTCTTGAAAAGGTTATAAGATATCAGGACAAACCGGAAGTATTCAGCGCCTCCGACCCATTCCTTTACAATCTCGCCTCTATAGTTTATATATCAAATCTTTTTTGTTTGAAGCTGAAGATCGGGCTTGGCAGAAGATGCCTTATGGAACCAGATTTTTCTCAATATGAGGTTTTCAATGAATTTGAGCTTTCTGAGGATTCCACAACCCAACTCCTAACCACTATTAAAGATACATATGAGGCGGAAAAACGCAGCATAGGTTAAGTCGCCCCCCCATGCAGCCATCTAAATTCCAGCGTATTCCTTAATTATTTTTCTCATTAAAAAAATCCAAAACTTTTTATTACCTGCCGTGTTTCTATAATCAAACGCTGTGCATTCTATAAAAACTTTTAATCTTTAAAAAAATTAAGGAGGGGAAAAATGAAAAGCAGAAACACGGTTGTAAAGAAATCTATTATTACAATGGTCTTGCTTCTGTTTGCCACAACAGGGTGCATTACCACATCTAAGACATACGAAGGCGCCGGTATAGGGGGTGCGATAGGCGCAGCCTCAGGGGCTTTGCTTAACAAGAAAAACTCATGGAAAGGAGCTGTTATAGGCGGCACGCTCGGGGCGCTGGCCGGCGGTGCACTTGTTGAGATCTCATCACGTGCATCAAGTGAAGCAGCACGCAACAACAGGCCTGTAACCTACAGGACTAATAATGGTTATGTTGTCCAGTCAACACCTATTACAAAACCATCCCAAAATACTGAATGCAAAAAGGTGCAGGAAAGGGTATGGAAGAACGGAGAGCTTGTAAAGGAAGAGATAAAGGAGATCTGTGAAGGCAAAAAGAAAACTTATGACTATTAGTCGATTCAACAGGGAGGGGTGTTTATAAAGAACACCTCTCCCGATAAAATCAGATCAAAAGCTTATATTTAAAGTATCCCTGTGTAATAGAGAAAAGTTGAAATTACAGCCCAGACGAGCACTGAAGCCGTTATAAGAACACATCCGGCTGCCAGCAGTTTATGAAAGGGCGTTTCCCTCTTCTTTTCCTTATACCCCAACAAAATACCCGAAAAAAGTCCACCAAGGAATCCCCCTCCATGTCCCCAGTTATTTATACCAGGAACAAGCAAACCGAACATAAAAAGACCAATAGCCCACCCCCCGACCTGAGTATACAGAGCCTTTCCATAGTTTCCGCCGCGGCTCTTTCCATAATATACAATTGCGCCTATAAGTCCGACTATAGCCGCAGAGGCTCCTATCGTAAGGCTTACCCCCGCCATATATGAAAGCAGATACCCTGTAACCCCGCCAACCGTATATATAATTACCATCCTGTTGACGCCGTATTCCTTAATTACAAGCGGAGCTATCTGACTCAAGGCGATCATATTAAAGAGTATATGCAGAACCCCTCCATGAAGATAGCTGGCCGAGATAAGAGTCCACCATCTATGCAGCCTGTCAATGGGAATCGTTCCTGTAGCACCGAGAATCAGGAGGCTCCTGTTGTCCGGTGATAATAATGAAAAAGGACTTAAAGATCGGCTATAGAGTCCCGGATTAATGAGAAGGGATATGATAAACATAGCAATGTTTGTATAGATTAAAACCCTTATAAGCTGTTCCCCATCGCTTAAAGATTTTATTAATATATTGTTTTTCCACCATATCCCGGGATTTTTTATGCCGCAATATGGACATAAATTTTCGTCGATGCTTATGAGCTTTCGGCAATTGGGACAAAGGAGAGAATGTCTTTTATTGATCTGCATAGAAAATTAGTAATAAAGTAAAATAAACCCCTATTTCATTGGCCGACCACAGAGCAATATCTTAAGCTTAAAGAGAGATACAGGCAAGGAATTATATCATCTCTTCTTTAAAGGAGGAATAATATTTTTGCTATTTTTACATGCAGAAGACGTGCGGGAATAAATATTAAATACGCTGGATAGAAAATAAAGAGATATTAATACGCCTATCTTATACTCTGATATCCGTCTGCAAGCCCATTGGAAGAAAGGACTATCTGCCATAACTGATTTCGTCTTGCCCTGAAAGCGCCGGCGCATGAAAGCAGATAATACTTCCACATTCTATAAAATACCTCATCATAGTTTTTCTTAAGGATATCCCATGCCTTATTGAAATTATTAAACCACTGCATGAGTGTCTTATCGTAGTCCATACCAAAGTTGTGCCAGTCTTCAATAACAAACAAACCTTCTATAGCCGTAGATATCTGCCTTGCCGAAGGCAGCATAGAGTTAGGAAATATATATCGTTCTATCCACGGGTCTGTCCGTATATATGATAAGTTGTTCCCTATTGTATGCAGCAGAAAAAGTCCGTCTTCTTTCAAATGTTCTTTAACAATGCGCATAAAGGTTCTATAATTTTTATAACCCACATGTTCGAACATGCCGATAGAAAAAATCCTGTCATAGACT
>JALXFI010000116.1 GCA_027069035.1 bacterium | reverse complement strand
GAACTACCCTACGCCAAAAGTGCAGGGTAGTTATCACTATTCAAGAAAAGAGCTTTTATTATGAAAGGAGGTTTATAATGAAAAAAACAGGAGTGTGTTTATTGTATTTGAGTCTTATGTTCTTTATTGCGTTTGCTTATGCTGGCAATAGTTATGGGAATGGATGGGAGTTTTACTACTCGGATGGAGAGAAGATTCCTTTAAATGTTTCTAATGATAGTATTGCAGTGAGATTTAAAAAGGGAATTTCACAAAAAAATATGCGTTCTCAGATAGAAACCGAGAAGGAGATTGAACCTTTTAGTAAGAAAGAAGTTCTCAATGAACCGGAATTTGTTTTACTAAAGGTTAAAAGTGGGATTGGAGCGGATAGGATATCTCAAATCGTTGATAGATTTATAACAAAGCCTGATGTAGAATTTGTATCCAGGGTCTTTGATCAAAAAGGCACGAAGATGATCCTGAACAAGGAGATTATTGTAAGATTTAGACCTTCAGCAACGGAAAAAGAGATTGATGAACTTAATAGTAACCTTGGAGTTATAGTTGTGAAGAAGGGTTTCCTGAATAAAAGCGATTATATCCTTAAAATCCCTTTTGGAGTTGGTGGGGATGTTTTGAGGATTGCAAATACCTATCACGACAGCCCTATTGTAAAGTTTGCACACCCTAACTTTATAAGGCTTTTAAAGCCTCAACTATCTCCTAACGATCAATACTATAACGATCAATGGAACCTCAATAATTCGGGGCAGAATGGCTGGACTGTTGATGCCGATATCGATGCCCCTGAGGCATGGGATATACATACAGGCGACACCACGGTAACCATTGCAATAATAGATGAAGGGGTTGATCTCAATCATGAGGATCTGTTGGCAAATCTTGTAACGGGGTATGATGCTACCGGAAACGGCAGTGGCGGTGCTCCTAACACTTGGGATGGACATGGAACTTCATGTGCCGGTATTGCCTCTGCTGTTACGGATAATGCCCTGGGTGTTGCGGGTGTAAACTGGAATGTAAAGATAATGCCGGTTAGAATTGCCTACAGCCCGTCATCATGTAAAGGGTGTTACTGGATAACTTACGATTCATGGATTGCAGACGGTATCCAATGGGCGGTAGATAACGGGGCCGATGTCCTGAGTAATAGCTGGGGAGGCGGCAGCCCATCAAGCATTATTACCAGTGCCATACAGTATGCCAAGACAAACGGGAGGGGTGGAAAGGGTTCGGTTGTGGCCTTTGCATCGGGTAATGATGATGGTGCGATTATCTACCCTGCGACACTATCTGAGGTGATAGCGGTTGGCGCCACAAGCCCTTGTGATGAGAGGAAAAGTCCAAGTAGTTGTGATGGCGAATGGTGGTGGGGCAGCAACTATGGACCTGAACTTGATGTCTCTGCTCCAGGCGTAAAGATTTATACTACCGATATAATGGGAAGCGGCGGATACACAATAGACAATTATGTAAGTGACTTTAACGGCACATCGAGCGCTACTCCTCATGTTGCAGGGCTTGCAGGTTTAATAATCTCGGCAGACCCTGCTCTTTCGGCCTCTGATGTGGAATCTGTCATAAAGAATACGGCAGACGATCTTGGTGACCCAGGCTGGGATCAGTACTTTGGATACGGAAGAATAAATGCCTTTAGTGCCTTATCGTCACTGTCATCAACGATGAATAGTATTTCCGGCACGGCCTATTTTTCAGCTTTTCAATCGGGGACAGTCAATATGAGTGCGTATAATAGGCCGAACACTATAGGAAGCCCTATCTCATCTTCTGCTATATCTCAACCAGGTCCATATACACTGGAACAACTTCCTGATGATACTTATTACGTCTTTTCTTTTGTAGACGTTGATGGTGACGGAAAGAGAGATATCAATGAGGCATGGGGTTATGTTGGTTATCCATCCTTACCTACAGGGATTAACCTGTCGGGTGGCGTCAATACGACCAATCAGGATGTCTATCTATACAAACCTGGTAGAGTTGAAGGCTCAATATCTTACTCAGGAACAGATTCCGGACAGATATTTATCAATGCTTTTCTGGGAGAATATCTTATACAAAGAAGGGATATGCTAAATGTTGGTAATTATATGTTGGGCGGATTATTGCCCGGAACATATAGAATAAGGGTATTCATGGATGTTAACGGAAATGCAAGATATGATCAAGGCGAACCACGAGGTATTACATTTGTGATTGTGAATGAAGGCTCACTGTCATCAGGTGTAGATATAACATTAAATTAGTATATGGGCTTAAATTTGTTTAGTTGTTTTAACCGTATATGAAAAATAATGACAGAAAAAATACTATGACACTTGTGGAAATGTTGGAAATATGGGCGGAGAAGAGACCTGAAAAGAATGCTATCATTTTTCATGATAAAGAGATAAATTATGGTAAATTTAACGAACAGGTGAATCGCTTATCAAACTTTTTCATTGAGAACGGACTGAAAAAAGGTGATAAGGTTGGCTTAATTATGCCAAGGATGCCGGAGCTGATAGTATCCTTTTTGGCTACAGCAAAGGCGCATGGGGTGGCTGTTCCCATCAATTTTGAATTGCCAGCGGAATACATCCGTGAGATATGTAAAGTTACCTCTCTGCGGTTCTTAATAGTAAACAGCAATTATCTAAAACATGTAATGGACTCTATTCCCGCTTCACTACAGGTATCGATTATAGTAGTCGGCGAACGTCTCGGAGATGGTAAACTGTTACACTGGGATGGTATTTTAGAAAAAGGAGAGGTGGTTAATCCTTCACTGGATATTAAAGATTCGGATGTGGTTTATCTTAATTATACCTCGGGTTCTACAGGCAGTTCTAAAGGTGCAATAACGACCCATAAAAATATTTATTATAATACCATTGCTGCTGTAGAGACATTTGGCCTTACGTATGACGATATACATCTCTGTATGTTTGCGCCTTTTGCTCATCCTCATGAATTATTTGCACGTGCACTTTATCTTGGAGGTACAATAGTATTAGTTGACAGGATTTATCCGAAATCTCTTGCTGAAGCGATATCCAATCACAAGGTAACCTGTATGATGGGGCTTGCACCGATGTATGAAAATCTCTTAGAACTTTTGGAACACAAAGACTATGACTTAAGTTCTTTGAGGATACCTGAAAGCGGCGGCATGTATACGAGGATGGAGCTTATGGATAGATTCAAGGAAAAGGTGGGTGTATCGATCATGCCGGTTTGGGGAAGTACTGAAACAACAGGCATTGCCCTTGCAAATCGTCCGGATAGAGTTTTAATACCAGGTTCCGTTGGTATACCTTGCCCTTCATATAAAGTTAAGGTTGTCGATGAGAATGGTATTGAACTTCCACCAAATGAGATAGGTGAAATGGTATTCAAAGGTCCTGCTGTTGTCAGTGGCTATTACGAGGATGTACAGGATAAACATAGGATATTTAGAGATGGCTGGTATTACAGTGGGGATCTGGGAAAAATGGATGAGGACGGCAACTTTTATTTTGTAGAGAGAAAAACAGGGATGATGAAGGTTGCAGGACTTAAGGTATATCCTATGGAGATTGAGTTAGTGTTGCAGGACTATCCTGATATTAAAGAAGCGGCCGTTGTGTCCATTAAAGATAGGTTGAGAGGTGAAATTCCAAAGGCAGTTATAGTCTCAAGAAATGGAAATGAACTTGCTGAAAAGGATGTTATAAGATTCTGCAAAGAAAGACTTTCTCATTATAAGATTCCAAAGATTATAGAGATAAGGGATTCACTTCCAAAAACGGGAAGTGGTAAGATTGATAAGAAACTATTACAGATGGAGTGTGTATGAAGGCACTTGTGGTTAATGGCGAGTGGTCTCCTAAAGACGGGTACAATCTGAGTGAGAAAGAAAGAAAAGAAAACAGAGCTCTTATGGGGAGTTATGTGTGGAGAAATCCACGATTTGAAATCAGAGAAGTTAAGGTTCCTGATATAGAAGATGGTGAAGTTCTTATAAGGGTAAAAGCATGTGGTATTTGTGGTTCAGACAGCCATGTGTATGAGACCGATGATGATGGATATATTATTTTTTCCGGGTTGACTAAACTACCATGTATATTAGGACATGAATTTTCAGGTATTGTTGAAAAAGTAGGAAGTAAAGTAGCGGGATTGAAGAAGGGTGATAAAGTAGCGGTTGAGAGTGTTATGTGGTGTGGTTTGTGTGATGCTTGTAGAAGCGGCAATCCAAATCAATGTGAAAAAATAGAGTTGTTAGGTCTGAGCTGTGATGGAGCCCTTGCAGAATATGTAAGTGTTAATGAACGATACTGCTGGAAGATAAATGATCTAATGGGGCATTACCCTGAAGAAGAAGTTTTTGATATTGGTGCCCTTATTGAACCGGTTGGATGTGCATATAATGGACTCTTTATTGTTGGCGGCGGATTTAAACCAGGCTCTACTGTTGTTGTATACGGGGTTGGTCCTATAGGGTTGGGGGCTGTTGCTCTGGCCAGAGCTGCCGGAGCGAGTATGGTTATTGCATTTGATATTGTAGATGAAAGACTAAAAATCGCACAGGATATGGGCGCTGATTATGTTTTTAATGTAAATAATCTTGATGGTTGTAAACCTGGAGATAAGGTCTTGGAGCTTACAAGAGGAGTAGGGGCAGACATACAGGTAGAAGCTGCCGGTGCTGCGCCTCATACAATTCCGGAGATGGAAAGAACTTTGTCAAGTCAAGGGAAGATAATATATTTGGGCAGGGCGGTAACAAGCACCCCTATGTGTTTGGATATTCTTGTTTCTGGTGCCAATAAGGTTATTGGTGTTCGAGGGCATGCGGGATATGGTATATTCCCATTGATAATAAGATTACTTGCCATGAAAAGGTTAAATATTGATCGTATGATTACAAAAAGGTATTCTTTTAAAAGTGTTATTGATGCACTTGAGACATCATCTAAAAGAACCGACGGTAAAATTTTAATTAGGTTGGAGTAAAAGAAGGCCGGATATATGCAGAGTGTTGTTATGATTTTAAAATAGATATATTGGCCAGTTAAAAATCTCTTTAGAATAATTGAAAGAGTTATTACCTTAAACCACCATTTTTATGGTGGTTTAAGGTTTGTTATACGGTAGATTGGTGATTTAAGAAAATATATAGAAGTACACCTCTAAAGATCAAAAGGGGTTATACGATTGAGCATGAAGGAGAGATATGATTTAAGTTACAGGCATCATGAAAGTGGTGAATTTCAGGATGATATAAGGAGATAAGATAAAATATGGAATTTAGAAGATTGTGGGATGTGATATGGAGGAGAAAATGGATAATATTAATAACTTTTTTTGCTTTTTCATCTCTGGTTGTGATATTAACCAAAATTGCAACACCAGTTTATGAGGCAAAGGCCAAGATATTGGTTGGCTCATCTGATACCTTGTCCTCTTTAATGTCCAGCCTTGGTTTAACAACAACAGGCGCCAATTTCCCATCCACCCAGAATGAAACTTATAGTACCGATATTGCCCTTATAAAGATCAAACCCATCCTTGACAGACTTATCTCAAAATTAGATCTTAAGGACCGAGATGGGGAGACAATAACATCGGTTGATTTAATTGAAACAAATACTATAGTAAACAAAATTAGTCCACAGCCGTATGTAAAGGTTGAACAGGTTGAAGATTCAGACATTTTAGCAATTATTTCAGATTCCCCGGATCCCATTGAAGCAGCCAGAATGTCGAATGAATTGGCCAGACTCTACATAGATTTTAGGATTGATATTGCAAGAAAAGAGTATAAGGCTGCCCGTTTGTTCTTAGAAAACAAAATAAAAAGTATTAAAGAAAAATATTACAAATCTTTGGTAGAAAAGAAAAACTTTATGATTAAGGAAGCAACTGTCGATTTGCGAACAGAGATAAAAATACTATTGGAATATATATCGGATTTAAAAGAAAAATATAACGAGAATGAGATCAATATAGCTCAAGCTGATGAAAACATAAAATTGATAGAAGAAAAGATTGGCGGGAAAAAATATGTTTCAAGTGATTTGTTTAATTCTCTTGAGGTGAAATTAAGTGAATTATTAATGGAAGTCTCAGGGAAGAGCATTGATTTTTCTGAGGAACACCCGGATATTAAGCAGTTAAATAAACAGATCGACACTCTTAAAGAAATACTGAATGAGAGAGCAAACATAGTTTTTAATGACAAGAAAGTGTCTATTACCCCTGTTTATGAAAAATTAGTGGAAGATTTAAAGGATGCATATATTAATAAGAGGATTGGAGAGATACAAAGAGACCTATTAAAAAGATATATTGATAAATCACAGGAGGATTTAATAAAGATTCCTTCTAAGAGTATAAAAGATTCGGAAATAGAACTTTCGTTGTCTGTTAATCAAGATGTTTATAAGACCCTTTTAGAATACCAAACACAGGTTGGTGTTGCTGAATCTATGACACTTTCTAATATCAAATTGGTTGAACCCGCAACAAAACCTACGGATCCTGATTTTCCCAAGAAGGCTTTGTGTTATCTTCTTGGTATTATACTTGGTTTGTTTTGGGGATTTTCATTTGGTTTTTTAATAGAGTATATAGACAATACTATAAAAAGGCCGGACGACCTTAAGGCTTATCGCTTTACGTTTTTGGGGTCTATTCCCAAATTTAAATTAAAATCTAAAGAGAAACCTCTAATATCGAAGATGGATCCAAATGATCCAAAATATGAAGCATATCGAAAAATACTTTCAAACATCTATCTTACTAAAATAGATTCACCCCCAAGGAAAATATTGATTAGCAGTGTTAGTCCTAAAGGAGGAAGCTCTACGACTGTTGCCAACCTTGGAATTATTCTTGCGAGAGAAGAAAGGAAAGTTCTTTTGGTCGATACAGACCTCAGGAGGCCCAGTCTCCATGAATTATTTGAACTTTCCAATGCAAAGGGTCTTGTTGATTTATTTTCAGGAAATGTACAAATTAAGGAGGTAGTTCAAGAAACAGGGATAAATGGTTTAAGTGTTCTTACGGCTGGTTCAAAACCACCCGATCCTGGACTGTTAATTCAATCCAAAAAGATGCGAGATATTGTAAAAAATTTAGAAGAGAGATATGAAATATTGATATTCGATTCTGCCCCGCTTCTGATAAAAAACGATGCAATTTTATTAAGGAGCTATTTGGATGATATAGTAATTGTCTTAAAGAATAAACAAAATAGCTATCAAGACATTTCTATGATAGATGAGCTTTTGAAAAATGCAAATATTGATCCTATGGGAGTTGTTTTAAACCTGTATAAATATTCTTAATCAAAATATCCAACCAATGGTGAGGATAAAATATAGTTT